>JAQCAO010000105.1 GCA_027731885.1 Actinomycetota bacterium
TTCCAGCGCTGGGAGGCGCCAAGTAATGGCGCTCTCATACGATGATGTAATTTCAAAGTACGAACCAGTACTTGGCCTGGAAGTTCACGTTGAGTTAAATACTGAATCGAAGATGTTCTGTTCTTGCAGCACAACCTTTGGTGGGGAACCAAATACTCAAACTTGCCCCGTCTGCTTGGCGCTTCCAGGCGCATTACCAGGTGTAAATGCTAAAGCGATTGAATCAACGATCAAGATCGGCTTAGCGCTTAACTGTCAGATCGCTCCATATAGTCGTTTTGCTCGCAAGAACTATTTTTATCCTGATATGCCAAAGAATTTCCAGATCTCTCAGTATGACGAACCTATTTGTTTTAATGGTTTTGTAGATGTAGAGATTGAAACCGAAGAAGGTCCAAAGCAGTTCCGCATTGAAATCGAGCGCGTGCATATGGAAGAAGACACCGGCAAGTCGCTGCATGTTGGCGGTGCAACAGGTCGAATCCACGGTGCGGAATATTCACTCCTTGATTACAACCGCGCTGGGATTCCACTGGTGGAAATTGTCACCAAGATCGTTCCTGGTACAGGCAAGTATGCGCCAGAAGTAGCCAAGGCTTACGTTGCCGAACTCCGTGACATTTTGCGCGGCCTTAAAGTCTCTGATGTAAAGATGGAGCAAGGTTCACTTCGCTGCGATGCCAACGTCTCACTTCGTTTGATTGGAGCTGAGGTGTTGGGCACGCGATCAGAAACTAAGAACGTAAACTCACTTCGCTCGGTTGAACGCGCTATTCGCGGTGAAATGATTCGCCACGCTGAACTCTTAAATGATGGCAAAAAGGTGAAGCAAGAGACCCGCCATTTCCAGGAAGATACCGGCCTTACACGTTCGGGGCGATCAAAAGAACAAGCCGAGGATTACAGGTATTTTCCTGAACCAGATTTGGTACCGGTTGCACCAGCTACTGCCTGGATTGAAGAACTTCGCGCACAACAACCAGAGCGCCCTTCACTACGTCGAAAGCGTTTAAAGGAACAGTGGGCTGTTCCTGATAAAGAAATGGCGGCGATGATTAACGCCGATGCCTTAGATATTGTCGAAGAAACTGTCTTGCTTGGCGCCGATCCAACTAAAGCGCGTACTTGGTGGCTCGGTGAAATTTCACGTATTGCAAATGAGAAAGAGGCGGCTCTCACCGACCTTTCAATTACTCCAAAAGATGTTGCTGAAATAGTTGCCCTCGTTGCAGCAGGTGAGCTCACAGATAAGCTGGCGCGCCAAGTTGTGGAAGGCGTTATTGCGGGGGAGGGTGCTCCGAGTGAAGTTGTTTCAAAGCGCGGCATTAAGGTAGTAAATGATGATGGCGCGCTAATGGCGGCAATTGAAAAAGTTTGTTCTGAACAAGCAGAGACTGCAGATAAAGTTCGTAACGGCCATATCCCTGCAGCTGGTGCGCTAATCGGCGCTGTTATGAAAGAGACCAAAGGCCAAGCAGATGCTGCTCGCGTGCGAGAGCTGCTACTTGGCCATTTAGGACAGGTATCTAACTAAACCTTAAGTAGCTAAATTCTCGGATCAAATACTATTTTTAGTACATCAGTGCTAATTAAATCTTTATAAACGCTTGGCCAATTCTTTAGAGGCTCCACTCTACTGATCAATGGGGAAAGTGATATTTGCGAATTCTCTAATAGTCGGAGTGCTCGATTCCAAGATTGTGGAGTCGCTGCAAAACCAGAACTAACTAAAAGCTCCTTGTACAAAATTGTATCTGCAGAGAAATTAACATCATGACCCACTATTCCGACGGCTATATAACGAGCACCACGCCGAGCCGATTTAAGCCCTGTGCTAATGCCGCTTTCGCTTCCAGAACACTCAATGACAACATCAAAACTCTCTGGTTCAGGAGAGTGAGTTGTGACGAAACCTAGTTCTTGAGCAATACCTATTCGCATCCGATCTTTTTCTAAGCCACAAACTGCGACGTTATCTTCTTTAGTTCGAGCGACTTGAGCGGCAAGTAATCCGATTGGCCCAGGACCCGTCACCAAGACTGTATCCGCGACATTTATTAATGGTGGATCTAAAAGTATATGGCAGACACAGGCTAGAGGTTCCGTTAACGCAGCTTCATGATCTGTAATCAAATCCGGAATTATGTGAAGCAACTCTTCTGCAACTGCCACGTAATCAGCAAAACCACCATCAACAAAAGAACCCATAGAAGTCTTGTTCTTACATAAGTTTCTGCGACCATCTCTGCAGAAATCACATTTACAAACTTGGTGATGCGTTTCGCAGGCAACTCTTAAACCCATCCATTTCGGATCAACCTCCTTGCCGATTTCAACAACTTTACCGGCAACTTCGTGTCCCATAACTACTGGCGGAATATTTGGGTAAGCATCATGCGCTATATGAAGATCCGTTCCACACACTCCAGTACCATGTACCTCGACAATTACTTGATCCGCTTTAGGCACAGGGCGTGGCCAAGAGATCACAGAAATTGAATCTGAACCGATAGCCATTTTTACAATCGCTGTCATATCCTGAGGAGAATTATTCATGATGAGTCACTTAACCACACCTGAACTTCCACCCTCTTTGCGGAGCATTTTTCCAAGATTTTCAGGAGATGGTTGTAAGAACTCTAGCGTCTCACCATCTGGTCCGTGGAAATAGCAAACCATACCCCCACGATTCGTACCTTCCGTAATTAAAACTGGAGGATTTCTAAATGAAACTCCAAGACTTGAGAGTCGGTTAAATCTTTCCAAGATGTCAGAAACTAGAAATGCAAGGTGTGCGACTCCTGGACTGTTGGTTTTCAAAGGAACGACTTGGCCAATAGGTTCAACATACTGAACTAATTCTAAAATGTGATCAGAAGGAGCAAGAGGAGCATTTGGAATTTGGAATCGCGCGACTTCAAGAACTGCTTCGGACATACCAACCAATGTTTTGGTGTATTTGTTATTCTGACTTTGGCGACCAACCAATTCAAGACCAAGTACATCTGTATACCAGGCGATAGATTTTTCAATATTTGAAACTGTAAAGGAAAAATGCATAACCCCAATAATCATTGAACATATCTCTCGTT
>JAQCAO010000106.1 GCA_027731885.1 Actinomycetota bacterium
TGGTTATTCATCTGAAGAACTTAAGGTTCGCAATGAATCACGGAAGATTCTTGGTATGCCAAAGTTAAAAGTCTCAGCAACTTGTGTACGTGTTCCTGTTATCACCACACATTCGCTCACAGTGCACGCCACATTCTCAAAGGTTGTCACTCGCAAAGCGGCGCAATCAGCCCTAGCAAAAGCTGAGGGCGTAATGCTTTATGACAACCCAGAGAAGAAAGAATTCCCAACACCCGCCGATGTCGTGGGCACTGACCCGACTTGGGTCGGCCGCGTACGCCAGTCTTTGGATGACCCGAAATCAATCGATTTATTTGTCTGCGGAGATAATTTGCGAAAAGGCGCAGCGTTAAACACTGCACAGATAGCAGAACTCGTTGCCGCTGAATTCACTCGCTAATTCGTTAACAACCCGCCTGTAGACTCAACTGCATGACCATCGTCGTTGCAGGTGCCACAGGTCTTGCCGGTTCGGCAATTGTTCGCGCCTACGAAAAGAGTGGCGAGCAGGTAATTGGCATGAATCGCAGCGTCTGTAACCTTTTAGATCGCGATGCCACGATCAATTTCATAAAGAAAGCTAAGCCAAAACTTGTCGTCGATGCAGCAGCAAAAGTTGGTGGAATCGGTGCCAACAACGCCTATCCAGTGGAATTTCTAGCCGATAACGTGCGGATCCAAAGTAATTTAATGGAAGCAGCTCACGCTGCAGATGTTGAAAAATTTATCTTTCTTGGCTCCAGTTGCATTTACCCACGTGATTGCGCTCAACCAATTAAAGAAGAGTATTTGTTGACTGGACCTTTAGAGGAAACGAACTCCGCATATGCAATCGCAAAGATTGCGGGAATCGAATTGATTAAATCTTTCCGCAAAGAGTATGGCCGCAAGTGGATTTCGTTGATGCCAACAAACCTTTATGGCCCAGGCGACAACTTTGAATTACAGGGCTCACATGTCTTGCCCGCGTTTATTCGTCGCTTTGTTGAAGCAACAGCGGAAAACCGCACCAAAGAAACTCTTTGGGGTACTGGATCACCGAAGCGGGAATTCCTGCACGTAGATGATTTAGCAGCAGCCGTTGTTCTTGCGGGCGAAAAGTTTGATTCAGCACAACACTTAAATATTGGCAGCGGAGAAGATCTAACGATCAAAGCGCTTGCTGAACTGGTAGCCGAACTTGCCGGATTTGAGGGAGAAATTGCTTGGGATTCATCGAAACCTGATGGAACACCGCGTAAAGTTCTTGATGTAACAAAGGTTAAGTCGCTAGGTTGGGAACCTGCAATCTCACTAAGAGATGGAATTGCTTCAACCATCGAGTGGTACATCGATGCAACTGCAAAGGGAGTAAGTCGACGATGAGTAGAAAAGTTGCCTTCATCACCGGTGTCACCGGACAAGATGGTTCTTACCTTGCGGAGTTCTTGCTTGCTAAGGGCTACGAAGTACATGGTTTGATTCGTCGCTCTTCAACATTTAACACATCTCGCATAGATCATATTTATCAAGATCCACACGATAAGAACCCAAAGCTTTTCTTGCATTACGGCGATTTGATCGATGGCGTTGGGCTAACTAACTTAATTCGCGACATTAAACCAACCGAGGTTTACAACCTCGGCGCACAATCACACGTGCAAGTTTCTTTCACTATGCCTCAGTACACAGGTCAAGTAGATGCTGTTGGCGCAGTCGGTCTTCTGGAGTCAATTCGTTCGGCAGACGTTGATACACGCTTTTATCAAGCATCGACTTCAGAGCTATACGGGTCAACTCCACCACCCCAGAATGAACTTTCCATGTTCCGCCCACAATCACCATATGCCGCAGCAAAGTTGATGGCTTACTGGTGCACAGTTAATTACCGCGATGGTTATGGAATGCACGCCACCAACGGAATTTTATTTAATCACGAATCTCCTCGACGTGGCGAAACTTTCGTAACTCGCAAGATTACACGAGCAGTCGCTGCTATTAAAGCTGGCAAGCAAGATAAGGTCTTTCTCGGAAACCTCACCGCAGTGCGTGACTGGGGTTACGCTAAAGAATATGTTGAATCAATGTGGCTGATGTTGCAGCAGGATAAGCCATCTGATTACGTAGTCGCTACCGGAGTCGGCGCGACAGTAAAAGACTTTGCCGAAGCCGCCTTTGCTCGCGCAGGGTTAAATTGGCAAGACCATGTCGAAACCGATAAGAAATATATTCGTCCGACAGAAGTTGATGCACTCATCGGCGATACTTCTAAGGTAGAGAAAGCCTTGGGTTGGAAGGCTAAGACTCATTGGAAAGAGTTAGCCGAACTTATGGTTGACGCTGATATTGCTGCTTTGAAGTAAGCGTGACCAAACTAACTTCTGGCGGACTCGCCACTCTGATTCTTGCAAATGGACTTGTTCCCATACCTGCAGAAACGTGTAGATAAGGCTCGTCTCCAAATTTAGTTAAACCTCGAGCTCGCCAGGTCGGTAGATCGCAATTTGTTGTTAGTGCGCGCGAACCGCCAGGTAAAGGTAAACGCACTTGTCCGCCGTGTGTATGTCCGGCAAAGATCGCATCCAATCCATCTTTAGACATTCCTTCTAAAATTCTTAAATAAGGCGCGTGGGTTACGCCAATTGCAATATCGCAAGGTCCTGGTTTTCCAGCGACAAGTGAGTAATCATCAAATTCCAGATGTGCATCATCTGTGCCACGAGTTTCGATTGTCGTATCTTTGATTTCAATTGTGGCGCGCGATCGATTTAAATTAATCCAACCACGAGATTGCAAGCCCTTATCTAATTCGGGCCAAGGTAAATCTTCGCCGTGGATTCTCTTGCCGTGACCTGGAAGTAGATATTTAAGAGGGTTCTTTGGCTTTGGTGCGTAATAATCATTTGATCCAAAAACATATAAACCGGGGAGATTTAATAATTCATTTAGCGCATCAAGGGCGACAGGAACTGCCTTCATATGAGCTAAAAAGTCACCGGTTGAAATGACTAAATCTGGCGATAGGTCGATAAATGATTTGATATCAGCGATCTCAGTTTTGCGAGATGGGGTCAGATGCAGGTCAGAGAAGTGAAGTACC
>JAQCAO010000107.1 GCA_027731885.1 Actinomycetota bacterium
GCTTCGGGTCAGGAGTTTAAAGCACCTGGCGTTATCCCACCCGGCCTACCAAATGTCAGCGCTACATCAGTTTCGAGCGGGTTAATCGCGATAGAAGTATTTACGCAGATGCCAGAGAGCTTTAGCAAAGATATTGATCGCCTAACTGCGACAAGTCCAACCAATATCGCCATCTATGGCAAATTCGGCAACCGATCTCTTCAAATTATTTGGGGAGATGGTGAGGAGACTTTGCTGAAGATAAAAGTTATAAGCGCTCTACTAGATCTGCCAGAGAATAAATCAATTCGATTGATAGATGTCTCAGCGCCAAATTCGCCAATCGTTAAGTAATTTTCTAGAGAGTAATTACCGGCTGTACTTAATGGCCGGTTGTAAATAGCCACGATAAATAGTTTGCGTCGGTCTTTGCTTTCACGCTCTCGACACCTTACGTTGACGCTCATCAAAGAGAGTAGAAATGTAATTCTCAAGTTGAGGTTTACAGTTCTAAAGGAGGAACTTGTGGCTGCACCACAGAATTATTTAGCTGTCATCAAAGTAGTTGGTATAGGTGGCGGTGGAGTTAACGCAATCAATCGCATGATTGATGTCGGATTAAAGGGCGTTGAGTTCATCGCGATTAACACAGATGCGCAACATTTATTGATGAGTGATGCCGATGTTAAATTAGATATCGGTCGTGCATCTACAAAAGGACTCGGTGCTGGCGCTGCACCAGAAAAGGGACGCCAAGCAGCGATTGATCACACAGAAGATATTGAAGAGATTTTACGCGGCGCAGATATGGTCTTTGTTACAGCCGGTGAAGGTGGCGGTACCGGTACAGGTGGCGCACCAATCGTTGCGAAGATTGCACGTGATATGGGTGCGCTAACAATTGGTGTTGTTACACGACCATTCTCCTTTGAAGGAAAGATTCGATCAGCACAAGCAGATGAGGGAATCGAACTCTTGCGCGCTGAAGTCGACACCTTGATTGTTATTCCAAATGATCGTTTACTTGCGATTTCAGATCGCAACATAACTGCAGTTGATGCATTTAAAACAGCAGATCAGGTCTTGCTCTCTGGTGTTCAGGGAATTACGGAAATCATTACTCAGCCAGGTTTGATCAACTTAGACTTTGCAGATGTTAAGACGGTTATGACCGATGCGGGTTCGGCGTTAATGGGCATCGGATCAGCGCGTGGAGATAATCGAGCAACTCGCGCCGCAGAATTAGCGATATCTAGCCCACTACTTGAAGCATCAATAGATGGCGCAATGGGAGTTCTTCTCTCTGTCGCCGGTGGTTCCGATCTAGGTCTCTTTGAAATCAACGAGGCTTGCGAACTAGTTCAAGCGGCAGCTCATCCAAATGCGCGAATCATCTTCGGAACCACAATCGATGATGCTCTCGGGGATGAAGTTCGCGTCACTGTTATTGCCGCTGGCTTTGATGGTGGCCAACCCAAGAAGGTTGCAATGCCGGTAATTGACGCCTCAGCCTTGACTGGAATCGCTGACCCAATTCCTGCTAACGATCCCATCTCGGTTGCGCTAGATCTTGATAACACCGCCCCGCGAAAGCGAGTTACCTTCGAAGATCTGGTCGCTGAAGATGAGATCGACGTACCTGATTTCATGAAGTAACAGTGGCCCACTCCATCTGCGAGTGAGTTTGCGATGCTCGTTACATTTACAGACCGCCGGGGCGGAGTCAGTCAAGGGGCTTACTCATCGCTAAATTTGGGAGATCACGTCGGTGATGCTTCTGCTGATGTTTTGCACAATCGACAAATTATCGAAGCTTTACACGGTCCCGTTCAATTTATGAGCCAAGTGCATGGTGATCGGATTGCAGTAATTGAGGCCACATCTAAACAAGCGCCTACTGCAGATGCACTAATAACTGGGATTTCTGGAATTACCTTGGCAGTTATGGTCGCCGATTTCATTCCCTTGATCTTGACTTCGCATGAAGCGGTCGCGGCAGTTCATGTTGGAAGGCGAGGATTGTTAAATCAAGTTGCCCTGAAGACAGTCGAGGTGATGCGCGAAATGGGAGCATCAGAAATCTCGGCAACGCTAGGACCTGCGATCTGTGGAAGTTGTTATGAAGTAACTGCAGATATTTATCGAGAGGTAATTACTCAGTATCCATTAGCAGATTCACGGACAAGTTCAGGTTCATTTGCTCTCGATCTGCCGAAGGCGTTAACCGCTGATCTACAAAGCGTTGGGATATCAGTAAAATCCGTGCAGAGTCGCTGTACCATAGAAGATAGTGATTTGTTCTCATACCGCCGCGATGGCGTAACCGGCAGACAGGCAGGTTTGGTCAGATTATGAGTGCGCGCGCTGATGAGATTGCAAATGGCTTAAGTAAGGTTAAAGAGAGAGTATCTGCGGCAGTGGCTAGCGCGGGTCGCTCTTTGGATGAGATCACTTTGATTGCTGTCACCAAGACCTACCCAATAAGTGATGTCGTTACATTGCATAATTTGGGAGTAAATAACTTCGGCGAAAATCGTAGCGATGAAGGTAGCAAGAAATCTGCTGAGGTTGCAGGGATCTGGCACTTCCAGGGACAAGTGCAGAGTAGAAAACTTCGCGAAATCGTAAGTTGGGCCACTTTTATTCACTCCATTGATTCAGCAGAGCATGCGCAGAAGTTATCGCGTATCTGCGTAGAGCTCGATAAAGAAATTTCCATCTTTCTCCAAATATCTTTAGATGGCGCACCCGACCGAGGGGGAGTCGCTGCTTCAGAAATCCTCGCCCTTGCCGAAAAAGTCTCCCAGTTACCGAATATCAATTTGGCTGGGCTGATGTGTGTGCCTCCAGCATCCTATGAGCATCAACGCGCTTTCTCAGAGATCTCTTATATCCAACAAGGCTTTACCAAGAGTTTTCCGGAGGCGAAGTTACTATCTGCCGGAATGAGTTCTGATTTTGAAGTAGCTATAGCCCATGGTGCGACACATCTGCGTATAGGTAGCCAAATCCTCGGCTCTCGCCCCGATCACCCCTAACCTTTACCTATGTCAGCACTCAACAAAATGATGGGCTATCTCGGTTTGGTAGATACCGA
>JAQCAO010000108.1 GCA_027731885.1 Actinomycetota bacterium
GAAAAAGAGTTGGGTAAAACCTTTGGTGGTGTTGATAACCCACTTCTTGTATCAGTTAGATCTGGTGCAAAGTTTTCAATGCCCGGAATGATGGAGACCGTATTAAATGTAGGAATAACTCCAGAGGTAGCTCAAGCAATGGCTGATAGTTCTGGTAACGCACGATTTGCTTGGGATTCATATCGCCGCTTTATCGAGATGTACGGCAAAATTGTCTGTGACGTTGATGGCGAAGAATTTCATAAAGTACAAGAACGAATTTTATCGACGCATAGAATTACCAACTTACAAGATTTAGATGTCGAGGGCTTGAAAGCTTTAGCCGATGGCTTCATTAAAGTTATTGAAGCGGCAACTGGCAGAGATTTTCCAACTGATCCGCGCGAACATTTGCTTGGCTCGATAGAAGCGGTCTTTAGATCTTGGAACTCTGAACGAGCAACCTTGTATCGCAGACGAGAGAGAATTCCGTCAGATTTAGGCACGGCAGTAAATATTCAATCTATGGTCTTTGGAAACCTCAGCGATGATTCAGGCACTGGTGTGGCTTTTACACGTAATCCTTCCAATGGTGAGATTGGTTCTTACGGAGATTACCTGCAGAAAGCCCAGGGCGAGGATGTAGTTGCGGGTATTCGTACCCCAATGTCGCTCGATGAATTTGGCGTTATTGAACCTAAAGTGCACGGCGAGTTAGAGAAGATTATGGTGGCGCTTGAGTCACATTACAAAGATCTCTGTGATATCGAATTTACGATTGAACGCGGCAAGTTATATATCTTGCAGACTCGCGTTGGAAAGCGTACCGCCGAAGCAGCATTCCGAATCGCGCTGCAGTTTGTCGAAGAGGGCGTGATCACAATGGATGAGGCGCTAGCTCGCACCAGCGGTGATCAGTTAGCGATGTTGATGTTTCCGCAATTTGATACACGAGGCAGTCTTGTTGAAATAGCCCGAGGAATTCCGGCATCACCAGGTGCGGCAGTTGGTGAAGCGGTCTTCGATTCAAAGCGCGCCTTTGATATGAGCAAGGCCGGAAAGAAAGTAATTTTGGTGCGACGCGAAACCAGCCCTGATGACTTAGTCGGAATGGTTGCAGCTGAAGGTATTTTGACTAGCCGCGGTGGTAAAACTTCTCACGCAGCGGTCGTCGCACGTGGAATGGGAAAGACTGCGATCTGCGGCACCGATTCGATCTCAGTTGATGAGCGGGCAAATTTATTTACCATCGGCAGCCACACAGTTTATGAAGGCGATGTCATTTCTATTGATGGAACATCCGGAATTGTTTATCTCGGCGCAGTACCAGTAGTTGCATCGTCAGTTACCTCGTATCTGGAAGGTCGCGTCTCTGCTGAAAGCGAAGAGGCGTCGCCACTGGTAAAGGCGGTTCACAAAATTCTGACCCACGCAGATTCACGCCGCAAATTGCGAGTCCATACCAATGCAGATACGCCAGAAGATGCGATTCGCGCCCGAATTTTAGGCGCAGAAGGCGTCGGCCTTTGCCGCACCGAGCATATGTTTTTGGGGGAGCGCCGCTCTTATGTTGAGCGTTTGGTTCTTGCCGAAAATGAAGATGTGCAGCGCGGCGTGATTGCAGAAATGGAGCCGTTACAGCGCGCAGATTTCGTCGGAATTATGATGGCGATGTCAGGTTTGCCGGTGACGATTCGTTTACTGGATCCACCGCTGCACGAATTTCTTCCCTCACTCGTTGATTTAAGTTCTCAAATGGCGCGCAGCGAAGCACTTGGCGAAGAGATACCAGCAAGAGATAAAGCTTTATTTGCAGCGGTTCGCCGTTTACACGAATCCAATCCGATGTTGGGGCTGCGTGGAGTGCGACTGGGGATCTTGATTCCAGAGCTCTACAAAATGCAGGTGCGCGCTATGGTGCATGCGTGCCTAGAAGTTAGAAAATTAGGGCACGATCCGCGACCCGAGGTAATGATTCCGCTAGTTTCTACGCAGCGCGAACTCTTGTTCTTGCGCGAGACCTTAGAAGAAGAAATCGTCCATACTTTCAAAGGCACTAATCAAGAAATTGAAATGCCAATCGGCACAATGATCGAAACCCCTCGCGCTGCCATCACCGCCGATCGCTTAGGTGCGCACGCAGATTTCTTCTCATTTGGTACCAATGATTTAACACAATTAACTTGGGCATTTAGCCGAGATGATGTGGAGTCAACTTTCTTGCCTCGTTACCTCGACCTAGAACTACTGCCGTTTAATCCATTTGAGTCATTAGATGAAGCTGGCGTTGGCATTTTGGTTCGCAAGGCGGTTGAACTCTCGCGTGAAGTGCGTAGCGACTTTAAGCTAGGCATTTGCGGTGAACACGGCGGCGATCCGCGCAGTATTCATTTCTTCCACGAATTAGGCCTGAATTATGTCTCTTGCTCACCATACCGAGTACCGATTGCAAGATTGGAATCTGGTCGCGCAGCGGTGACCAAATAGAAACCGACAATTTCTCGCAATTGCTATAAGATTGTAAGAACTTACAAAGAAAAGAGAGATGCAATGGGCGCTTGCCAATGCGGTTACACCACAGATCCAGAGAAGAATTGCAACGGAACTCACAAGGTCGTTCAGGCTGTAAAGGCTGACTTAGCCGAAAAGCTTGCTGCCAATAGATTCCCGCACGCTGCTGAATTTGTAAAGAACAACTAATCTACTTAAAAAGTCAGAACGCCGGCTTGAAGTGAGTTCTTCGGGTAAGTACCTCTTGCGCCGCATACCGCAAATAGTTTTAGGCGTTGCACTTGCCTATGCCGGCATTGGCCACTTGACCACCAGCCGTACTGAATTTCAGGCACAAGTTCCGACGCTGCTCAAAGATTACGCCGATTTAGTTGTGATCGTATCTGGCGTGGCTGAAATTCTTCTTGGCTTGGGTTTAATCGCTCTTTGGAAGTATCGCGCACAAATCGGGGCGCTTACCGCGCTCTTCTTTATCGCAATCTTTTGGGGAAATATCTCGCAATATGTAAATCAAGTAGATGCCTTTGGTTTAAAT
>JAQCAO010000109.1 GCA_027731885.1 Actinomycetota bacterium
AAGGAAATTCATCAATGGTTCTCGCTCGTCAACGTTCTCTTGCTAAATGAAGAGGAATCTATATACCTGACAGGTTTAGTTGATATAGAACGAGCTTTAGATTACTTACTGGAATTTAGTGAGGTAGTCGTAATCAAACGCGGTTCATTAGGTGCAATCGCGAAGACGCGCGGCTTTGACTCAATTAGCGCTCCTGCAATTGCAACGTCAGTGGTCGATACAACCGGGGCTGGTGATAGCTTCGCCGCAGGTTTTATCGCAGCTTTCACTGCCAAACGCGATTTAACCGCCGCTTTAACCGCCGGAACTGAATTAGCGGCCCAATGTGTTGCAATCGTCGGCGGCCGACCGCGTGTAGGTACCGCAATTTAGCTAGTTAACTTGGCAGAATGCCCGCATGGCTACGAAGAAGACAGCGACAACTGCAACTAAGGGCAAGAAACCAGTTGGCCCAAAACCCGGTGAATATCCCGGCAAGATTGTTGATATCGATGTCTCATCTGAAATGTCTGAATCATTTTTGGAATATGCCTACTCTGTTATTTACTCAAGAGCACTTCCCGATGCGCGCGATGGCTTAAAGCCAGTTCACCGTCGCATCTTGCATCAGATGTCGGATATGGGGCTGCGCCCAGAGCGCGGCCATGTGAAAAGCGCACGCGTTGTTGGTGAAGTAATGGGTAAGTTGCACCCACACGGAGATGGCGCAATTTATGATGCGTTGGTTCGTATGGCGCAATCTTTCTCAATGCAGGTTCCGCTAATCGATGGCCACGGAAACTTTGGATCACTTGATTCAGGCCCTGCGGCGATGCGTTACACCGAAGCGCGCTTAGCCCAAGCTGCAATGGCGATGGTTGCTGAAGCTGATGAAGATACCGTTGATTTTGGTCCAAATTACGATGGCCAATTACTTGAACCACTTGTCTTACCTGCCGCCTACCCAAACTTGTTAGTAAATGGCGGATCCGGAATCGCTGTTGGTATGGCGACAAATATGGCTCCACATAACTTGGGTGAAGTTATCGCTGCTACAAAGTTTTTGATTGAGAACCCTAAAGCAACTTTAAATCAATTGATGAAACATATTCCTGGGCCGGACTTCCCTACTGGCGGCGAATTAGTCGGCAGCGAAGGTGTGCGTGAGGCTTACGCAACTGGCAAGGGTTCATTTAAAGTGCGCGCCAGCGTTGAAATTAGTAAAGTTACGTCTCGCAAGATGGGAATCACCATTAGAGAACTGCCATTTAATATCGGCCCTGAAAAAGTTGTGGAACGCATCGCAGACCTGGCTAAAGCGAAGAAGATCCAAGGTATTTCCGACATCATCGACCTGACTGATGGCAAGACCGGGACAAATGTAGTTATTGAGCTAAAAAATGGTTTCGAGCCAGAAGCGGTGCTAGAACAGTTATTTAAGTTGACCCCAATGGAAGATGCCTTCGCCATTAACGCGGTCGCACTCGTTAATGGGCGCCCACAGACTCTTGGTCTGAAAGAACTTCTGCAGGTATTTATCGATCACCGTATTGAAGTCGTCCGTCGCCGCTCTGAACACCGTAAAGCCAAAGCAGAAGGTCGCCTATCAATGGTTGATGGCTTGCTAAAGGCGATTATTGATATCGATAAGGTCATCAAAATCATCCGTGGCAGCGATGATGCAGCGGCGGCGAAAGAGAAGTTGATGAAAGACTTTAAGTTAAATGATGAGCAATCCACATATATCTTAGATATGCCGCTGCGTCGTTTAACAAAGATGAGCAAACTCGAACTTGAGACCGAACAGAAAGATCTCAAGGCGACTATTACCGCTTTAAACTCGCTTCTAAAATCAGAAGAAAATATCAAAGCACAAGTTGCCAGCGAGCTAACCGCTGCAGGTAAATCATTTGCCACCCCACGGCGCACCCGAATCGGTACTGCTTAATTTCGTTTAACTTCCCCGTTGTGGGAGACTTGGTCAAGTGATCTCCACAAATGCTCTTGAACTACGCGCGGGTGCGCGCCTTCTGGTCTCAGGGGTCACAGTTCGCATCAACCACGGAGATCGCATCGGATTCGTTGGTCGAAATGGCGCTGGGAAATCCACCCTTGCCAGAGTATTAGCTGGTGAAACTCTCCCCGCAGGTGGCGCAGTAATTCGCACCGGCAAAATCGGATACCTGCCACAAGATCCCCGCACTGGAGAAGATCAAGGCACAGTAATTGAAAGAATTTTATCTGCCCGCGATTTAGATCAAATTGCTGAGCGTATGACCCAAGTTGAAGAAGAGATGGCCACAACTGAAGGCGCCGCTCTTGAGAAAGCCATGGAGCGTTACACCCGTGTGGATGCCGAATTCCAAGCAGCCGGTGGTTACGCCGCAACAGCAGAAGCCGAAGCGATCGCAACATCCCTCGGTGTAACCGAGGCAGTCTTTGGTAATCGCTTAGACACGCTCTCAGGCGGACAACGTCGTCGTATCGAACTTGCGCGAATTCTCTTCTCTGGCGCTGAAACTCTGCTGCTAGATGAGCCAACCAACCACTTAGATGCCGACTCGATCATATGGTTGCGCAATTACCTAAGCACATACTCAGGCGGACTCGTAATCATCTCTCACGATGTCAATTTGATTGAACAAGTAGTAAATAAAGTCTTCTATATCGATGGCAACCGTAACGTCATCGATGTTTACAACCTGGGCTGGCGCCAGTACTTATTACAGCGTGAGCAAGATGAGCACCGCCGTAAGAAAGAGCGCGCCAACGCCGAGAAGAAAGCAGAGATCTTGCAGAAGCAAGGCGAGAAGATGCGCGCCAAAGCTTCTAAAGCAACTGCTGCCCAAGGAATGTTACGTCGAGCTGAAAAGCTGCGCTCATCACTCGATGATGTTCGCGTTAAAGATAAGGTCGCAAAGCTGCGCTTTCCCACCCCTGCGCCTTGTGGCAAGACTCCCCTATCTGGTGAAGAGCTATCTAAGAACTACGGCTCCCTTGAAATCTTTACCGATGTTTCCTGCGTCATTGATAAAGGCTCAC
>JAQCAO010000110.1 GCA_027731885.1 Actinomycetota bacterium
TTCGCTAGATGAAATCTTTAGAACTTCAGCAATGCGTTCGGCTGTCTGGTGGGTATCTGCAAAACCTTGTGGTCCAGTGCAGGCATTTGCGCCGCCTGAATTAAGAATTGCCGCTCTCACTATCTTCCCCTTAGTAACTTGCTTGCTCCAAATAACAGGTGCGGCGATTACTTGATTGGATGTGTAAACGGCAGCGGCGCCGAAGTTAGGACCGTTATTTACGATCAGGGTCAGATCAAGGGCGCCCGAACTCTTTAAACCAGCTGCGCAGGAGCCAGCGGTAAAGCCATTGGGTAATTTCATGCGCCGATACCTTGACCGGTTAAACCCAGGTTCTCACCTAAACCGCAGATGATGTTGGCGTTCTGGATCGCCTGCCCTGCAGCGCCCTTCACCAAGTTATCGAGAGCGACACTGATCACCAACCTATTTGTGTGTTCGTCGACCGCAACTTGCATCGCAACAAAGTTACTCCCCAGGACGGCAGAAGTCTTCGGCATCACTCCTTCCGGAAGTAGCGAAACAAATTCCTCCTTTGAAAATGCCGATTCATAGGCTTTACGTACTTGCTCTTTACTCACGCCAGCGAGTAATTTCATAGTGATCGTTGCCAAAATTCCACGAGGCATAGGTGCAAGTATTGGTGTGAAAGAAACCTTCGCTGAAATTCCCGTAGACCGTGTGATCGCTTCTTCTATCTCTGGAGTGTGTTGGTGCACTCCCCCAAATTTGTATGAGGTGAGGCTTCCCATAACTTCGCTGGCGATCAGATTGATCTTGGCACTTCGCCCCGCACCCGTAGTTCCAGAGGCTGCCACGACAACGACATCGCTGATATCTGCAATCTTGGCAGCGGGAACTGTACCGAGAGCGATCGCAGTTGCATAACAACCTGGATTGGCCACTCGATTTGATTTCGCAATTAATTCACGCGCACCCGGCAGTTCTGGTGCACCATAACTCCACGTACCAGCATGAGTTCCACCGTAATACTTCAACCAGCTAGCGCTATCTTCTAAACGATAGTCAGCCCCGAGGTCAACGATCTTGGCCTGGCCATTTAAAGAGGCGATCACACCTGCACTTTCACCGTGTGGCAGCGCCAGAAAGATAAGCTCACAGCAATCAAAATCAGTTGAATCAAAGGCGCTAAAGATTCTGCCTTTATAGCTCGTGAGATGAGGATGTACCGAAGTAATCAATTCTCCAGCATTTGAGTGGGCAGTGACAGCGCAGACTTCGAATTCGGGATGGCCATCCAGGAGACGCAACAGCTCTCCACCAGCATACCCGCTAGCGCCAATTACTCCGACCTTCATAGGCACACTGTAGCATAATTATGCATCAAACTGCATAATTATTCAGACTCAGCCTGTGCGCAGTACCGCTCCAGTGGCTTTGACCGCAGATTGCACCGCAGCTTCACGCATTTCGGAGACCTCTGCACCCGTCAGGGTGCGATCAGATGCACGGAAGGTCAGCGTGAAAGCGAGAGAAATCTTGCCATCGCCAAGCTTGTCGTAGCGATCGAAGAGAGCGATCGATTCGAGTAAATCCCCTGCCCCGCTTCGCAGCGCTTCTTCGACTTCCAACGCTAAAACCTTCGCATCAACGATTAGAGCAACATCTTGTACTGCAGCTGGCATGGTTCCGACCCGGGTCGGACGCACAATTTCGGATTCAGGAAGAGCGCTTAGCCCAACTGCAAATGCCACACTTCTTTCGGGGAGTCCGTACTTGGCGATTATTCGCGGGTGGATTTCTCCTGCATGAGCCACAGCCTTACCGTCCACAATCAGTTCAGCACAACGACCAGGATGCCATGGCGCAAAATCAGAGCGTTTGATACTCCATTGCAGATTACATAAACGCAAAATATCTTGTGCAAAGGCGATCGCATCTTGCCAGTTATAAGCGCGCGCTTTTCCTTGCCAATCTTCACTCTCGCTCTTTCCTACCAACACACCAGCGACGTGGAAGGCTTGTGGCGGAACGCTGGCGTAAATTGCTGCGATCGTCTTGGCATCTGGACGTGCTCCGATCTCTGGTGAAATCGCAGGAGTTAACTTCTGCGAACTTCTGAAGATCGAGCCCATCTCAAAGATCGCGAAGTCCTTGGCGCCACGGCTGATGTTGCGCGCCGCAACTTCAATTAAACCTGGCACTAAGTGCACGCGCATCAGCGGAACTTCATCTGACATGGGATTGGCTATTCGGTAAGTTGCTGCTCGCTCACCAATGAATCCCATCTCGTCAATCGTCTCTTGATTGGTAAATGGGAATGTCTGAACTTCAGCGAGTCCGCGCGCTGCCAACATTGCAGCAATCGCCCGGCGACGTTTCTGGGCCGGAGTGAGGCTAGAGTGGTTGGGACGCGGCGGAAGTATTGATGGGATTTTGTCGTAGCCAATCATGCGGGCAACTTCTTCAGCTAGATCTGTTGGAGTAAGCAGATCCCAACGCCAAGATGGTGGGTCTACTACGAAACTCTTCTCATCCACATCGCAACCAACTATGCGCAGGACGCGGGCTATCTCTGCAGGGGTTATCTCAAGACCTAAGAGTTTTGGAATGAACTTTGGATCAAGATCGATCAACGGCGCATATCTAGGTTTTCCGACAACCACAGTTGCTACGTGTTTGGCTGAGCTATGTGCGGTCAAGAGTTGAACAAAACGGGCAGAGGCAAACTCGGCCAAGGAGGGATCAACGCCTCGCTCTAAACGGCGGGAGGCTTCGGATGAGAGCTTGTGGCGGCGTGAATTCTTAGCGACACAAACCGGATCAAAGCGAACTGCTTCCAAGGCGATCTCGGTTGTGGTCTCGGAGATCTCAGAAGATTGCCCGCCCATAGTTCCGGCAAGCGCTAACGGACTTTTGTCATCGCAAACCATTAGATCATCCGGATCTAATTGACGAACTTGGCCATCTAAAGTTGTAAATGCTTGCGCCTTCCCTGCGCGCTTAATTGTGAGCCCTCCAGAAATTTTCGCCTTATC
>JAQCAO010000016.1 GCA_027731885.1 Actinomycetota bacterium
TTAGCAAGAACGGTCTGGCACCCTGGGCACCAGTTAACAGCGCTATCTTTACGATAAGCCAGACCACGTTTGTGTAGCTCGATAAATAGCCATTGATTCCACTTGTAATACTCTGGATCGCAAGTATTAAAGACGCGATCCCAGTCAAATGAACATGCATAACGGCGCATTGAGGCTTTCTGCGTTGCAATATTTTCATAAGTCCAGATCCGCGGATCCTCATTACGTTTTATCGCTGCATTTTCAGCCGGCAGCCCAAAGGCATCCCACCCAATTGGGTGCATTACATTAAAGCCCTTTTGGATCCAGTAACGCGCGATAACATCGCCGAGCGCATATGCCTCGGCATGGCCCATATGTAAATCACCTGATGGATACGGAAACATATCTAAGACATATTTCTTTGGCCGCTTATCGTCGGTGCGGCCAGATTTAAAGGGTTCGATTACATCCCAAATTGGTAGCCACTTCTCTTGCACATAGGCAAAGTCATATGCCTGATGTTCTTGTGAAGTGCTCATCTCTCTAGTTTATCGGGCTTTAGCCCCAAGATATGCCAGTCAGTTCTTCGCTAACGCTCCATAAATCCTTAGCTAAACGTTGATCATATGCAATCGCTGCCGCACGAGTGAGTTTTGGAAATCCACGCATCTCTAGAAATCCATCTGGGCCAATATACGAGGCTCCATAAAGTCCGGGGTAAGTAGCAGCGCATAAGGTTGGTAGCGCTCCACGTTGGGCGCTCTGCGCAAAAATTGCATTTGCTAGCGCGCCGGCACGATCTTGAATAGACGCCCCAGCCACTAAATTTGTATCTGCATAACCAGGATGGGCAGCTACTGCTTCCAGATTCCAATTGTTACGAATCTGGCGACGTTCTAATTCGTGGATAAATAGCAAGTTAGCTAATTTACTAAATGCGTAGGCTGACCAAGGGTTATATGCCCCTACTCCTTTAGCCTTATTGCGTAAATCATCGATTGAGTAATTTGCAATGCGGGCGGTGCGATGCATCTGCGATGAAACGGAAACGACGCGGTTTTTAATCTGCTTCTGCAATAAACCGGTGAGCGCAAAATGCCCTAGGTGATTTGTGCCGACCTGCAATTCGAAGTGATCTTTAGTCAATGAAAATGGCGTACCCATGACGCCAGCATTTAAAATTAATACATCAATCGAAGATGTAAATTCCTTAGCAAAATTTCGAACCGATGAGAGATCAGCTAAATCCAACAGCTTAAACTTAACCCGCTCATTGGCGAACTCAGCGACAGTTGCAGCGCCCTTGGCAGCGCTGCGTGCGGTAATAGTTACATGCGCTCCAGCCCGAGCTAATTCGCGAGCCGCTTCTTTTCCAATTCCGCTAGTTCCACCAGTGATTAAAAATCTCTGCCCGGTTAAGTCTGGAATATCAGATGCGCTCCAGCCTCTTGGAATTGTGGTGACGCTAGACATTTATATTCCTTACTTAATTGCTACATTGGTTAATAACTAACTTTTAAGTGGAGATAAGGGGATTCGAACCCCTGACCTCTTCCATGCCATGGAAGCGCGCTACCAACTGCGCCATATCCCCTTTAATTACCCGCCGTTAGCGAGAAGGTAACTCTAGCGCACGTGATCTGGCACATCAGCACCAGATTCTTCGCCAAATACCGGCTCCATAATAGATCCAGCGTTATGTTCGGCGAGATGCCAACCCTTTGGGCTGGTCTGCAAAATTGACCAACGCGCATTAGATAGTCCACCGATCTTTCCCCAGTGAGCCATCGGCAAATGTAAATAGTGGCCAATTAAACAGCGCGCTGTGCCGCCGTGAGTTGCGATGACGATTAATTGGTTCTCTTTATCTCCCAGAAATTCATCAATGGCCGCGCTGGCACGAGCAGCAACTTCGCTACGCCGCTCACCAATTGTTCCGGCCGGATTATCGTTGCCATCTATCCAGCGAATTAAATTTTCTAAATCAGCGGCGCGATTTTCTGCACCAGTCTTACCCTCCCAATGTCCGCCATTGATCTCACGTAAACGCTCGTCGACCAAGACTTCCATATTTATAATCTCACCTAACTTTGAAGCGGTCTCCCGCGCACGTGAGAGATCGCTAGATAAAATTGCTGTCGGTTCCATTCCCGCAATGATTGGTGCGGCAAGTTCGGCTTGGTATATACCGACGCTATTTAACTCAATATCAGAATGTCCTTGAAAGCGATTTACAACGTTCCAATCAGTTTGGCCATGGCGCCATAAAAGTATGCGATTGTTCTTACCCGCCATTTGCCACATTTTCCTTTACTACATCTAATTCAATTGTTGGACAATCATTCCAGAGGCGATCGAGCATGTAATAACGGCGTAACTCTGCGCTTTGGATATGTACTACTAAATCAGAGTAGTCGAGCAAGATCCATTCATCCGTACCTTCGCGCCGGGCTGGTTTTTCGCCTAATAAGCGGAGCTTCTCTTCAACTTCATCAGCGATGGCATCTACTTGGCGCATATTTGCACCGGTAGCAATTAAGAACACCTCAGATAAAACCATTTGATCAGATAGATCAATAGCGATCATCTCTGTGCCAAATTTATCGGCGATTGCGCGAGCTGCAACCTGGGTCAATTCGGTAACGCTCTTACTTGCTGGCATACAGGTGGTGCTCCTTTATATAAGTTGCTACATGAGGTGATACAGATTCAAGATCTCCAGCGCGTATTTGCGTTGCAGAAATATTTAGCGCGTCGATATCCAGAGTTGGTGAGCCCGGAAATTCTGGACGATCGATAACTATAAACTCGACCATATCCTGTAATTCGCGGGTGCGATGCCACTGATCTATCTTGGCAAAGGCATCGGTACCGATAATGAGCGCGATTTCATCTCCTGGATAGCTCTTGGCAACCGCTTCGACAGTATCAATTGTAAAACTTGGTCCTTGGCGCAGAATCTCAATCGGATTTACCTCAACTTTACTGGAAACTGCAGCAGGTAAATCCTTTAAAGCTAACTGACACATTGCGCGACGATCACTTGGCGATGCCACTGTCTGCACATCTCGCAGCTGAGGCTGACCTGCAGGAATCAAGAGAATGTGATCAGCTAACTTACGAGAAATGATCTCTGAGATAACGTGCAGGTGGCCGATATGTATCGGGTCAAATGTGCCGCCGTAGATTGCAATCTTTGCCATATTAAATTAATTAAGACCCAGCAACCTGGTCTAGCGATTAATCGTTATCTAGGCGAAGTACAAGATAGAGAAAGATTACAAAAACTATGAAGGTTCCGATTCCAAATGCATATGGTGGAGCAGGAAGTTCACGAAGAGATTCGGCTGAGGCGATAAGCATGGGTACAGACTACCCCCGCCCAGCAAGTAACTCTAAAAAGCGCGCCTCATTGATCACTTTTACGCCGAGTTCTTCCGCTTTTGCCAGCTTTGAACCTGGCTCGGTGCCGACCAGAAGATAATCAGTTTTCTTAGATACCGCAGATGCTGCTTTGCCACCGTGCGCGGTAATCGTTTCAGCGATTGAATCCCGTGTGAAACTCTCTAAACCACCTGTGACGACGAAGGTGAGATTTGCCAGAGTCTGCGGCAGATCTGCGGCAGCTTGAGCTTGCATCACAACTCCGGCATCTTGCCACTTCGCGATTATCTGGCGATGCCAATCAATGGCAAACCATTCAACAATTGATTGCGCAATAGTTTCGCCTAAGCCGTCAATTTCTGAGAGTTCGCTGACGCTGGCTTTGGAGATCGCATCCATTGATCCAAAGTTATTGGCAAGTGATTGCGCAGCTGTTGGACCCACGTGGCGAATTGAAAGAGCGACAATTATGCGCCAGAGCGGTCGCGTCTTAGCGTTCTCTAAGCCAGCCAATAACTTCTCGGTATTTTTCCCAGTACTGCCATCTTTCTTAGTAAAAAACTCTGAACGTATAAGTGATTGCGTGGTGAGTGAGAAGAGATCGGATTCATCAGTAATAATCTGATCATTTAGCAAAGCCACCGCTGCTTCTAACCCTAGAACATCAATATCAAGGGCGGCGCGCGAGCCGATGTAGTAAATGCGCTCACGCAGCTGTGCCGGACAACTTTGCGTATTTGGACAACGGATATCAACATCTCCTGCGCTAATCGCTCGCAG
The DNA here is from genome assembly GCA_027731885.1 of Actinomycetota bacterium. GTDB lineage: Bacteria > Actinomycetota > Actinomycetes > Nanopelagicales > Nanopelagicaceae > Planktophila. The sequence goes on from JAQCAO010000016.1 coordinate 4,147, forward strand.
TGGGCTGGCACATTCTGGGCAATTAGTCGGCATCACAAAGGCACGTTCGCTTCCGGTGCGCATATCTAAAACAGGTCCAAGGACTTCAGGAATTACATCGCCGGCCTTACGGATGATCACCGTATCCCCGATCAAAACACCTTTTCGTTCAATCTCTTCTTGGTTATGTAAAGTCGCATTTGTGACTGTTGATCCCGCGACTTTGACTGGTTCCATAAATGCATATGGGGTCACCCGACCGGTGCGACCGACGCTTACCTTTATATCCAATAACTTTGTAGTGACTTCTTCTGGCGGGTACTTGTAGGCGATCGCCCATTTCGGAGCGCGTGAAGTAAAACCTAACTTTCGCTGTTCGCCAATGTCATCAACTTTAATGACTACACCATCAATTTCATGTTCGACATCGTGGCGATGTTCGTTGTAATACTCGATAAATTCAACGACTTCGGCGCGGGTTGCACAGACCTTAAAGCGATCCGAAGTTGGCGCACCTAAAGCCTTTAGCTTGGTATAGGCCTGGGATTGTGAATTAAAAATTAGCCCTTCATTTGCACCGACACCATGAACTACAACGCTAAGCGGACGAGATGCGGTAATCCTGGGATCTTTCTGGCGCAGCGAACCTGCCGCGGAATTTCTTGGATTAGCAAAGAGTTGTTTGCCGGCTTCTTCTAACTCTTCATTTAATTGGTTAAAGGCTGCTACCGGGAAGAAGACTTCGCCTCGAATTTCGATCAAGTCAGGGATCGCCTTACCGGTCAAGTTATGAGGTAGATCCTTAATTGTTTTAACGTTTAACGTGACATCTTCACCAGTCACACCGTTGCCACGAGTTAGGGCGCGGATTAACTGCCCTTTCTCATATAACAAGTTAATTGCTAGGCCATCTACCTTTAACTCACATAAGTACTTTGGGCTTGGGATCTCTTTTTCTACCCGATCAAACCAAGCAGTCAACTCGTCAGTATCAAAGACGTTATCTAAGCTCATCATCTTTTCGATGTGATTATGTTGGGCAAATGAGGTAGCAAATCCTCCACCAATTCCAAGTGAGGGCGAATCAGGTTCTAGCAGCTCAGGGTGCTTGGCCTCCAGCGCCTTTAACTCTTGTAACAAACCATCAAATTGTGCATCGGTGATAGTTGGAGTATCTAAAACATAGTATTTAAATTGATGATCACGAATCTCGTTGGTGAGTTCGGTAATTCGATGGCGCGCCGTGTTACTCATGCGCTCTCGCAGATAGTTGCCGATCCGACTACTCGGTCCCCATCGTAAATAACCATTGCTTGACCGTTGGCGATACCAAGAAGTGGTTCATCTAATGCAGCGACTAAACGCTCTCCATCAAAGTAATAACTGCAATCCAACGCTGCTCCGTGGGCGCGCACTTGCACAAAACCACGCAGTGGCGCTGCGCCAACAGCTGGTCCGCACCAAATAGTTTTCTCACCGAATAATTGGCTAACCGCAAGCTCTTCACGTGCACCGACGACGACGGTATTTGTCACTGGTTCGATCTTTAAAACAAAGCGGGGCGAACCATCTGGTGCTGCAACAGATAAACCTAAACCTTTCCGCTGGCCAATTGTGTATGTATATGCGCCTTTATGTTCGCCAATTTTCTTCCCTGATTGATCAACAATTGGACCAACTTCGCTGCCTAAACGATCACGTAACCAACCAGCGTTATCACCAGAAGGTACGAAACAAATGTCGTGGCTATCCGGCTTTTGCGCAACCGCTAAACCACGCGCTTCCGCTTCAATTCGGATATCAACTTTTTCGGTATCTCCAAGTGGAAAGATGGCACCATTGATTTGCTCGGTTGTTAAAACTGCCAGAACATAAGATTGATCTTTCAGCGGATCAATCGCGCGATGCAGCGTCTTACCCATCGGTCCAATCTGGGTTCGCGCATAATGACCGGTGACAACGCCATCAAAGCCCATCGCCTTTGCGCGATCTAATACAGCAGCAAATTTAATTTTCTCATTGCAGCGCAGGCAAGGATTTGGAGTGCGGCCCGCAGCATATTCTGCGAGAAAGTTTTCTACAACGCCATCGTGAAATTCCTCTGCCATATCCCAGATATAGAAAGGAATTCCTATCTTGTCGGCGGCGCGACGAGCATCGTGGGAATCTTCGATTGTGCAACAACCACGCGCACCAGATCTATATTTCTGCGGATTAGAAGCAAGGGCTAGGTGCACACCAATGACTTCGTGTCCTGCCTCAACTGCGCGCGCAGCAGCAACTGCAGAATCAACTCCTCCGCTCATTGCCGCGATAATTTTCATTTCTGGTTAGCCGCCCGTCCGCGCGCAATAACTGTAGGAAGTACAGATAGCGCAAAATCTACATCTGCTTGCGTCGTATTGGCTCCTAATGAGAAGCGCAACGATGATTGCGCGGTAATTTCATTGTGTCCCATCGCAAGTAATACGTGTGAAGGGCGATGAACTCCCGCGCTGCACGCTGCACCTGTAGAACAAGAGACGTTTTCAGAATCCATCAAGAGAAGTAGCGAATCACTCTGGGTACCTGGAAATGTAACGTTGACGATTCCGGGTAAACGTTCGGCAGCCACACCATTTATATAAGCATCAGGTACTGACGCGGCCAGCCCCGCTTCAAATCTTTCGCGCAACTTTGCAACTTCTTCTGCGCGATATTGATTGCTAGCAACAGCTGCTGCGAAGGCAACTATCGATGGCGCATTTAGCGTGCCGCTGCGAATTTCGCGCTCCTGCCCACCGCCGTGCAACAGAGCGGGAATTTCATAAGCGCGGCGCAGAATCAAAGCACCGATGCCATGCGGTCCCCCAACTTTATGGCCGCTGAGCGCCATAGAAGTTACTCCTAATTCTTTATAAGAAAGAGTTGATTTGGTAAATGATTGCACCGCATCGGTGTGTACCGGAATCTCACCCGCTAACTTAACAACTTCGCCTACTGGTTGAATAACGCCAGTTTCATTGTTGGAGTGCATCACCGCAATCACGGCTATTTCGCCACCACGTTTTTCGATCAGCTCTTTTAAGAAATCTAGGTTAATCACGCCATTTGTATCAACTGGAATCTCAATCAGTTCTGCGCCTTCGTGTTCTACCAACCAGCGCGCTGGATCAAGTACTGCGTGGTGTTCAACTGAACTGATGACAATTACTTTCTTGCCAGATTTCCAGAACAAACCTTTGATTGCAGCGTTATCGGCCTCAGTACCAGAACCGGTAAAGATGACTTCAGATGGCAGGCAACCAAGCGCTTTAGCGATTACCTCGCGCGCATCTTCCACATCTTTGCGCGTTGAACGCCCTTCAGTGTGAAGCGATGATGGGTTCCCGACTTTACGTAGAGCGATCTGCATGGCGTCTAGAGCGACATCAAAGATCGGCGTAGTTGCCGCATGATCTAGGTAGACGCTCATTGGAGCAGTCTAGATCACTGGCGGAATTAACTCTTTTTTGCGCTGATGCCCGTTGTCGCCTGCGGCAGAACGTTGAAGAGATCACCGATAACGCCAAAATCTGCGATATCAAAGAGTGGGGCTTCGGGATCTTTATTTACAACAACGATCGTCTTTGAAGTCTGCATTCCTGCGCGGTGTTGAATCGCACCTGAGATTCCACACGCTACATAAAGTTGTGGGCTAACCGACTTTCCAGTCTGACCAACTTGATGTGAATGTGGATACCAACCAGCATCGGTTGCCGCACGTGATGCGCCAACGGCTGCACCAAGTGAATCTGCAAAACTCTCAACCGCTGCAAAATCACCATTGGTTCCGCGTCCACCAGAGACAACGATATTTGCCTCAGTTAACTCCGGACGACCACCTTTTACAGGAGGTTGCGACGATGAAATTACTGAGTGCTTTGCGGCGTTGCTTATTTCTGCCGTTGCACTTTCAATAGCAGGTGATGCGCTGCTTAAATCTGCTTCAACGCTATTTGGGCGAAGAGTAATAACCGGAGTTCCATTGGAAACTCTTGATTGAACAGTTGTTGATCCACCGAATACCAATTGTGTCGCAGTGATATCTGCAGAAACATCAACGGCATCAGTAATGATTCCTGATTCTGTTAAAACCGCAACGCGTGCAGCAACTTCTTTGCCGAAGGCATGGGATGCGATCAATAGCGCTGCTGGTGACTTGCTTTTAACTAATTGCGCCAGCGCATCTGCAACTGCCGGAACCCCGTGCTTTGCAAAATCTGCTGATTCAACCACCAATATATTTGCAATGGGACCTTGGTTTACCGTTGCCGCAAGTGCTGCGCCTTTACCGGCATCGCCAAATACAACTGCAGTAACAGAGCCAATACGGGCAGCAACTGTTGCTAGTTCAGCGGTAGTTTTACTCGCCTTATCTCCTGCGAAATCTGCCAGGATAAATACGTTGCTCATATCAACTTCTTCTCTGCTAGGAAATTAACTAACGCTTCTCCGCCATTACCTTCATCAGTAACTTTGACTCCTGCGGCGCGAGCTGGCCGCGGCGTTGCATCTTTAACTTGCGACCAAGCGCTCTGTGATGAAATGCCTACTGCTGCTAAATCACGTTGTGCAATGGTCTTCTTCTTTGCCGACATGATGCCTTTAAAGGATGGGTACCGGGGCTCGTTAATTTTCTCAACAACGCTAATGACGCAAGGAAATGGTGCTGAAATTTCATCAACGCCCGCTTCTGTCACACGAGTAATCGCAACTTTTCCAGCAGGATCGACGGTGACCTTAGAAGCAAAAGTTAACTGTGCCCAACCCAAGCGAGCGCTGATCATCGCCGGAACAACGCTCATTCGCGCATCAGTTGATTCTGTTCCGCAGATAACAAGGTCATATCCACCATCGCTAATTACCTTCGCAAGGACTGCTGAAGTTGCCAAGGCATCTGCGCCAGCGAGTGCGCCATCGGTAATTAAGATCGCATCATTTGCACCCATTGAAAGCGCTTTACGAACGGCTTCAGTTGCGCGCTCTGGTCCCATTGAAATAACTGTGACGGTATTTGCTCCGCCTTCTTCATTTCCACCATGTGCTTCGCAGATACGCAGCGCTTCTTCGACTGCATATTCATCTAAATCATTTAGTACCGCGTCAACGCTCTCGCGATCGAGAAGGCCATTGACCATCTTCTTCTCTGCCCACGAATCCGGAACCTGCTTTACACACACTGCGATCTTCATACGGCAGATGTTACTGGTGAGTAGAATTTTTAACAATCCGAAATTTGCCAGCGCAGCAGCGAATCAAACGACGCTGAAGCAGTAATTACCGACCCGGTTTACCCTTAATATCTAATCTATGCTCGCACTTATCGCACCCGGTCAGGGAGCCCAAACTCCGGGGATGCTCGAGCCTTGGTTAAGTGATCCATCCGCCAAGGAGTTGCTTGCACAATGGTCGGCGCAGATCGATCTCGATTTATTGCGCCTTGGTACGACTGCTGATGCTGATGAAATTAAAGACACCGCCAACGCCCAACCGTTGATTGTTGCGGCAGGGTTATTGGGTGCACGCGCGCTTGGCAGCGCAAAGATTGCGATCGTCGCTGGCCATTCCGTTGGTGAAATTACGGCGGCGGCAATCGCTGGAGTGATTGATGAAGTAGATGCGATGAAGTTGGTTCGCACCCGTGGTTCAGAAATGGCCAAAGCGGCAGCCCTTGCACCTGCCGGAATGTCTGCAGTCCTTGGCGGAGATCGTGAAGTTGTTCTGCGTGCGATCGCTGATTTGGGGTTGGTAGCAGCAAATGACAATGGCGCGGGACAGATCGTTGCCGCTGGAGATTTAGATGCGCTCGCCAAGTTAGCGCCAGAAGGAGCACGGGTTCGCGCCTTAGCTGTTGCCGGTGCCTTCCACACCTCTTATATGCAACCTGCGGTAGAGCCGCTGCGCGAAATTGCCGCAAAGATTTCGGTTCGTTCAAGTAACTGCCCAGTCATATCAAATAAAGATGGTGCCGTTTTGCAAGATGGGCGCGAGATTTTAGATCGTATCGTCGCGCAGATTTCTAACCCTGTGCGCTGGGATCTTTGTATGACCACGCTATCTCGCCACATTTCTGGCGCGGTTGAAGTTCCGCCAGCGGGAACTCTCGTTGGATTGTTAAAGCGCGCGGTACCAATTATTGAAACTTTCGCCTTAAAGAGCGCAGAAGATGTCACACTTGCCAAGGAATTTATCGTGCGCCATCAAGATGAGGTTATGTAATGGTCATAAAGAGTAAATCAGGTAGCGAAAGCTCGATCCTTTCTGTCGGTGTCTACCGTCCATCTCGTTTGGTTCCCAACTCAGAGATTGTTGATGCCATTGATTCGAGCGATGAATGGATTGTGCAACGAACTGGAATCGAATCTCGTCGCTTTGCAGGCCCTGATGAATCAGTTGTTGACATGGCAATTGGCGCAGCAGAACAAGCGCTGGCGCGTGCCAAGTTAACGATTAAAGATATTGATTCGGTAATTGTTGCAACAATTACCTACCCACATCAAGCGCCATCTGCAGCAACTGCGATTACTCAGAGAATGGGAAATCCCACCGCTGCTGCCTTTGATATCAGCGCTGCATGCGCGGGGTTCTGTTATGGCGTTGCTATGGCGCACGATTTTGTTCGTGCCGGAAGCGCCAAGAAAGTATTGGTAATTGGCGTAGAAAAAATCTCAGATTTTACAGATCCCACAGATCGCGCGACCGCCTTTATCTTCGCCGATGGTGCGGGTGCGGTAGTTATCGGGGAATCGCAAGATGCAGGAATTGGCCCAGTTGAATGGGGCTCTGACTCAGATAATCGTGATACTATTTTGATGAATCCATCTTGGATAGATGTGCGCGATACCGCAACACAGCTAACCAAAGCAGATGTTAAGTGGCCCAATATCACGCAAGAAGGTCAGAAAGTATTTCGCTGGGCAGTTTTTTCAATGAGCAAGGCTGCTCTGAAGGCTTTGGATTCAGCGGGCTTAAGCGTTAATGAAATAGATGCCTTTATTCCACATCAAGCAAATGTACGAATCATTGAAACAATGGCGAAAGAAATGAAATTGCCAGATTCTGTGATCATTGCAGATGACATCAGGACCAATGGAAATACCTCTGCAGCTTCGATCCCACTAGCAATGGATGCGCTCTTGCTTAAGCATCCCGAACTACACGGGAAGTTAGCCCTTCTTATCGGCTATGGTGCGGGTCTCGTTTACGCTGGCCAAGTTGTGAAATTGCCACCAAAACCGTAAATTTTCTAACTTAACCCGCCAATTACTAGGAAGTAAGGGGCTTTATCGGGGAGAATTACTCCCTATTCACAATGTAAAAAGAAAAGGATCCATCAAAATGGCACTTTCACCAGCAGATGTACTCGCAGGAATCAAAGAGATCGTTGAAGAAGTAGCAGGAATTCCAGCCGCTTCAATCGAACTAGATAAGAACTTCACTGATGACCTAGAAGTTGATTCATTAAGCATGGTCGAAGTTGTGGTCGCTTGCGAAGAGCGCTTTGGTGTAAAGATTCCTGATGAGAAAGATCTTGCAACAGTAGGAGATGCAGTTAACTTCATCGTTAACGCTGCCGCATAAGTAATTTAATGTCACAACGTCGCGTAGTCGTTACTGGGCTAGGTGCTACAACTCCCCTTGGTGGTGATGTTGCCAGCACTTGGGCTGCATTGATTGCCGGCAAAAGCGGTGTGCGCCTCTTGACCGAAGATTGGCGCGAAGAGTTACCGGTGCACTTTGCTGCTCGCGTTGCGACAGAACCAGCAGATCAGATGGAGCGGGTAGAAATGCGCCGCTTAGATCGTTCGGAGCAGTTTGCACTAGTTGCATCTCGTGAAGCTTGGAAAGATGCTGGCTCACCTGATCTCGACAAAGAACGTCTTGGCGTCGTAATCGCATCTGGCATCGGTGGCGTAATCACGCTCCTTGACCAGTTTGATAATTTAAAAGAGAAAGGTGCGCGCGGTGTCAGCCCGCACACAGTTCCGATGTTGATGCCAAATGGTCCCGCTGCAAATGTCGGCCTTGAACTCCAAGCCAAAGCTGGTGTGCACACGCCAGTAAGCGCTTGCGCATCAGGGGCAGAAGCAATTGGTTATGCGCTAGAAATGATCAGATCTAATCGCGCCGATGTAATCGTTAGCGGTGGAGTTGAAGCCGCTATCCACCAACTTCCGATGGCGGGCTTTGCTGCAATGAAAGCGTTATCAACCCGCAATGATGCGCCAGAACGCGCATCACGTCCATACGATGCCGATCGTGATGGCTTTGTGCTCGGCGAAGGTGGCGGAATCTTAATTCTAGAAGAGTACGAGCACGCTAAAGCGCGCGGTGCCAAAATTTACTGCGAGTTAGTCGGCCAGGGGCTTTCCTCGGATGGTTATCACATCGCCGCACCCGATCCCGAAGGATCTGGAGTACAGCGGGCGATTAAATTTGCCTTAGCCGATGCCAAACTTTCTACTAAAGATATTGTCCACTTAAATGCGCACGCTACATCGACTCCCGCGGGAGATGTAGCTGAAGCCAATGCGCTTCGATTGGCTCTTGGTAAAGATTCTGATCATGTTGCAGTATCTGCAACAAAATCTATGACTGGTCATTTACTTGGTGGCGCAGGCGCAATTGAATCTGTCTTTATCGTGAAGGCGCTGCAAGAACGTCTTGCTCCCCCAACAATTAACATTGAGAATTTAGATCCCGCTGTGACAATTGATGTAGTGCGCGATCAGCCGCGTCAACTGCCGGCAGGACAGATCGCCGCGCTCAACGATTCCTTTGGTTTCGGTGGCCATAACGTTGTATTGGCTTTCGCAACTCTATAAACTCATTTTTATGGTCCACACCGAGGTTGACCCGCAAGATCCACAAGTAAGGATTCAACGCCTACTTGATCCAGGCACGGATTCACTTTTAGTCGAACGCACCAATTGCGGAATGATCGCGGCGACTGGTGCGATCAAGGGAAATAAAGTTGTTGTATTCGCATCCGATGCCACAATAAAGAGTGGCGCACTTGGCGTGGATGGCTCACACGTAATTGTTAGCGCATATAGAGAAGCGATGGCGAAACAGTTACCGATTATTGGTATTTGGCATTCCGGTGGTGCGCGCTTAAGCGATGGCGTTTCATCGTTAAATGCCTTCGGCGAAGTCTTTAAAGCGATGATTCTGGCAAGCGGTCGAATTCCACAACTCTCACTTGTTCTTGGTCCAACTGCCGGCGGCGGTGCTTATGGTCCAGCACTTACAGACATTGTCGTTCTTGCACCTGAAGGGCGCATCTTTGTCACTGGCCCAGATGTCGTTAAATCTGTCACTGGCGAAGATGTTGATATGGCTTCCCTTGGTGGCCCGGAAGCGCACAGTAAAAATAGCGGCGTTGCACACGTTATTGCTAAGACAGAGCAGGAAGCCTTTGATGAGATTCGTGATGTGACGGCGCTAATTGCAAACCAAGGACATATGGATACCGATCTTGAGGATTTAGATCTATCTATCTACGTTCCTACCGTAGCCAAGCGCAGTTATGAAGTACATCCATTAATCGATGCAATTTTAGATTCGGCTGGCGAAAAATTAGAGTTGCTTCCTGTCTGGGCTGAAAACATGACAACGGTATTGGGAAGATTCGGTGGACGCACCGTCGGTGTTATCGCCAACAACCCAGCGCATATCGGTGGTGTTTTAGATTCTGCCGCTGGCGAGAAGGCGGCGCGCTTTGTCCGCACATGTGATGCCTTTGGTATTCCTTTAATTGTGATTGCAGATGTGACCGGCTTCTTACCTGGCGCTGGTCAAGAGTGGGAAGGCGCGGTTCGTCGCGGCGCAAAGTTATTGCACGCATTCGGTGAGGCTGTTGTGCCACGGGTTACCTTGATAACAAGGCGTGCTTATGGTGGTGCATTTGTTGCAATGAACGCTAAATCGCTGGGTGCAACCAGAGTATTTGCTTGGCCAGGTGCGGAAGTTTCGGTAATGGGCGCAGTTGCTGCGGTGCGTGTGCTGCACCGCCGCATATTGGCTGATCTGGCTCCTGAACAACGCGAAGCTATGGAGTTAGAACTCGCGGCAGAACACGACAAGGTATCTGGCGGAGTTACAAAGGCTGTTGAAATTGGCGCAGTAGATGAAATTGTTGAGCCAATTCATACTCGCACCGCACTTGCTCGCGCCTTAGCTGCTGCGCCACATCGTCGCGGTGCACACGGCAACATCCCGCTTTAGTTTTTATATCTCTCGTTTACATAATCTTTCGACAAGTTGGTGTCGTGTCCATCGGGGACACCAATGCGTTCGATAATCGCTTCATAACCAGGGTACTTACCCGCTAATTCAGATTTTGTTACCCCACGAAAACAAGTTGCGGTAAATCCTGGCGACATCGTGCAAGCAAAGAGCGCCCATTGCCCACCTGAGGCAACTTCACCGGCTTGGATTACTCCCGCTTTAATCGTGTGCTGCATTACTTGGCCAGCGGCGATATCTCGACCCAAGGTGATTGTGCGAGCAGTGCCATCGCTATGAAATTCATATAAAGCGATTGGATCTCCTTCATAAAAATGCCAGACCTCATCAAATTCCAGAACGTGCGTTGTCGAGGCGCTAACTGGATCGCTCTTATATAAACCCAAGCCTGCAGTGCCGGCAGGTCCACCTGCAGCAGTCTCGGCTTCCGAGATATATGTATTTATAAAGTAGGTGCCTTCAACCGGCAGAGGTTTCATCCCGAAATAGGTGATTAACTCCTGCGCGCGTGACATTTTCTATCTAGTTAGTTCTTTACGTTAAATGTAACTGAAACGGTTGAAGTAACTGTCTTCTTAATTGTGGTCGTGTCATATGCGCCACCATCAGATGTCATTGTTGAATCTGGAGTCGTCACTTGGAAGACGCCACTCCTAACGCTGGTAACCGCACCAACGCTGCCACCTACTGCTTTGGTAATTGCTTCTGCGCGAACTTTGGCATCCTTCATCGCTTCTTCAAGCAATTGTGGGCGAAGTTCAGAGAGCGTTGAGATGTAATACTGCGGGCCGTAGTTATTTACAGAGACTCCGGTTTGCAAAATTGAGCCAATTTCTTGCGAAAGATTGGAGACAAGTTCGACATCTTTGGTGCGAACGGTGATGTCGCGACTAGCTCGGTAATTCAAAATTCGTCCTGTTGAATTTCCATTTATCCATTCTTCTTGACCGTATGTAGAAACTGGTCCGAGGGTCAACGCTGCAGCAGGAATTCCGCCATCCGCTAAATACTTGGTCACTGCAGCAACATCATTACCTACCTTTGATACAGCATCCGAAACGCTCGGACGAGATAGCGAAACAGATAGTGTCCAAACGGCGTTATCAGCGGTTGCTTCTGTGCGTGCGGAACCTGTAACGACAATTCCATTATCCGAGCGGCTAGCAAAGCCAGAGCCAACTTGTACTAAGCCACCGCCAATTGCCAGCGCAAGAATCAGTGCAGAAACAATAAAGGCGATCGCTTTGCGACGTTCTATTTGAATAATTGGGCTCTCGGGAATTGTCATCTTTATATCTTAACTCATCAAATAGCGCGCAGCTGCATAACCTTATCTATTTCAACTTCGCGGAATGGGGCTAACTCTTCTTCCCATCTTGATCCCAGCACTTGCTCAATCGCCTCACGCATGGAAATCTCATCAAAACTCTTAGCGAGCGCATCCATAATCTGATGTTCGGTCACAATTATATTTCCCAGACCATCAATACTTGCTCGGTGAATGCCTAGCTCGGGGGTGGCACGATAAAACTCTCCCCCGAGTTCGGATTCTTCACGAACTTCAAATCTCAAGTAATGCCACCCACGAAGTGCGGATGCAATCTTCGCGGCGCTTCCTCGCATATCTCGAAATTCAATTATCGCTCGGTAACTGCCACCGATGCATGGTTGATCTTGCCAATTAATGGTTAACCAAGTACCTAGGATTGCTTGCAAGCCCCATTCAATATGCGGGCGCAGCGCATTAGGTGCGCTATGTATGACAAGTAAACCGGTAACAGATTCCTTGAGGCGATCTCTGTTCTGGCCTAATGGTTGTAGCTCTTGCATGTTCTGCTCCTAGAAAGTACCTAGCAAGACCGCGATATGCGACCTTCCCCAGCCCATATACGCTTGCAATTACTATCTAGTGGATCCAATTTTGCTCCATTTAAGCGTAACTGTCTAGACCAGCGTTAGGTGTACGCGTGTGTAGGCAGTACCCTTTTCCTTAGTCGGACGCTTAATCAGGACCCGTTTCATGGCAGTAGTGCTTTGCTCGGTATCGCTGGCGCAAGAGGAAGACCGTGTTTGAGGATTTCTTAAACACCCACATATCGAAGGAAAAGTAAAAACATGGCAACAGGTACAGTTAAGTGGTTCAACTCTGAAAAGGGTTTCGGTTTCATTG
>JAQCAO010000017.1 GCA_027731885.1 Actinomycetota bacterium
CACTTGTTTTCCCTGTAAACCACAGGGGATTTTGAGAAGGGAGGACGTTATGGATTTTGGAAACTGGATTGCCTTATTGGCGATACTCGCTAATTTAATAATTTCGTTTATTAAATTGCGAAAAGCTCACCCAGAAAATGAGTGAGCCCAGTTCGACCAAATTCCTCTAAAGAAGGGTAGGTGGCTCGGGAAGAAATTCCCGGACCATCTGGCGAAAGGTTATCGCAAGAAGAAGAAGTTAGGTTCGAAAATCCAACGAAATGGCTGATTACTTTCAGTTAATTATTTGGCCTTTGGAGCTTCGATCTCTCTCTGCAAGTTAGGTTCTTCGGTTGGAATTCGCTTCTCTAAACCTGCAATCTCCTTCATTACACGTTCGATTCCATCATTAACGTGAATCAGAGCAAATGCAAGAAAGCGATTGAACTCTTCGCCAACATCTTTCTCAAATAAAATTCCTGAAGATTTCTTTCGATTAGAAACATGGAAGATGAAATCTGCACCATCGGGACTAGCGCCAGCGCCTATCCACTTGTCGAATTTCCATTCTGCAGTATTTGTGCCACCATTAAAAATTACGCGAGAGTCGCAACATCTTCGGTCCACTCTTTATGCAAGCGCGCAACTTCCAACTTTGCTTTCTTACCCTTTGGATCACCAAATAAGTCATTAAAGAATCCCATCAGATTGGAAGTCCAAGTTGTTTACGAAAGTTAAGTGAATCCCAGGCATCGAATCCTGAAACAACTTGGCCATTTTCGATTTGATCGATACTTACGCCATCAACCGATACCTTTCTATTAGAAGGTGGCAGACCTTCTAATTCGCCAGTTTGGGTCCCGGTTAAATGCCATTTAGTTACAACTTGATTTCCTTCAACAATTACATCATCGATTCGAAAATTAATGTCAGGAAATGCGCTCTGCCATTCGCGCCACTTGGCTCTAAAACTTTCGCGACCCGTTCCGAATTGCGGATCGTTTCCAACTGTATTTACAGATATAAATCTATCAATTGCACTTTCATCGCCCTGGTTCCAGATTTGCTCGAAAAAATCTCGCGCTATCTGGCGAATCCTCTCATTGTTATGGTAGCTATCTCCTTCACCCTGGCCGGATTTACTCACCTGGTTATCCATATGCGTAATTATGGCCGAACTATGGTGGATTCGTTGCTAGTGTTACGAATTCGTTATACAGCCGTCATTGATTTTCATCATGAGGAGTGGTGGAGTTACACCACTGAAGCCAGTGGGTTTTAGCTGCCGATTCATATTAACTACTAGAACTTGGGGTTCGGCCTAAAAAAGGAGATATATAAATGAAGAAGATCGGCCTACGTCGCCTTAGCGCGATCGCAGCAGTATCACTTTCAGCAACCGTGTTGTCTGTAATGCCAGCACAGGCAGAAACAACAATTAAGGTTCTAACACCTAACTACACAGATGCGATGCCTGCATACTATGCAGACCTAAATAAGCGCTTCGAAGCTGCAAACCCAGGAATCAAGGTTGAACACACAAACCTTTCATGGGATGACATCTTGGTTAAGGGTCGTACTTTGGTTGCAACAGACTCAACACCAGATATCTTGAACCTAAACACATTCTCAGATTACGCAGCAGCAGGTCTTCTATACAAAGCAGATGACCTATTTGATGCAAAAACACTTTCTGATTTCGTCCCAGCATTCATCGACAACTCAAAGTACGACGGAGTTGCGTATGCGGTTCCAGATCTAGCTTCTGCACGTATGTTCTTCTACAACAAGAAGATTCTTTACACATCAGGTGTTAACAAGGTTCCAACAACATGGGATGAAGTGACAGCTGCTGCAAAGAAGATCAAGGCGAAGTATCCAAACGTTTACCCAATTGCACTTCCTCTAGGATCTGAAGAAGCTCAAGCTGAATTTGCAATCTGGACTGGCGGAAACAAAGGTCGCTACTTCAACAACAAGAAGAAGAAGTGGGTCATCAACTCAAAGGCAAACGTTGAGACAATGAACTACCTAACTTCATTGGTTAAGGCTGGATTAACTCAGCCAAACCCAGCTTCAACAAACCGTACTGATGCTTTCAAGCTATTTAGCCAAGGCAAAGTTGGAATGATCAATGCTTCAGTGTTCTTCCCATCAACACTTAAGGACTACAAGAGCAAGGTCGATTACGGTGTTGCTCCATTCCCACACTCAGCAAAGGGTAAGTCAATCACACTTGGCGTTCAGGACTACTTCATGGCATTCAAGAAGCCAGGAAACGAAGCAGCTGTAAAGGCTTGGTTGAACTTCTTGTTCCAACCAACTAACTACGCAGGATTCCTAAAGGCTGCTGGTGGATTTATTCCAGCAACTAAGTCAGCTTCATCGGCTGTGGACTCTTCATTGCTTCCATTCATCGAGCAACTGCCAAACGCAATCTTCTACCCAGGAGATCTAGCGGCTTGGCCAAAGGTGTCTGGATCAATCCAAACTCAGATCGGTAACGGAGTTAACAAGGATCCAAAGTCCGTACTAAATAAGATCCAAAAGGTTGCTGTTGCTGCAGGTACTAAGTAATTAGTATTTAGCAATTGGTAACCCGAAGGAAAAAGTAAAAAGAAGTAAATTAGGTAGGGTCTTGGTAGGTTAAAAGCCACCAAGACCCTATTTCTTAGATTTAAACTAAGTTGAAGTTAGTAAAGTAATGAAAGATATTTAAGGAGTAATTGAGTTGACCTCGATAAGTTTGGATGTGCCAAAGATAAAGAATCGACGCCCAGCAAACTCAATCATTAACGCACTGCCTTGGATCGGTCCGGCGTTGCTACTAATCGTTTTAGTCGTAGTCTGGCCAGCAATTGAATTAATTAGAATTTCGTTAACCAAAATTACCTCCGCAGGAACCTTAGAAGGCTTTAACGGCCTCGGGAACTACCGACTTTTATTTGAAAATCCTGATTTAAAAGCTATCGCAATCAGAACTGTGATCTGGGTTCTATCGGTAGTCTCCTTAACAATTTTGATCTCACTTCCACTTGCACAATTAATTAATCAAAATTTCCCAGGCCGTAAATTTGTGCGCTGGGCGATGATTGTTCCATGGGCAGCATCTGTTGTTATGACTTCAATTATCTGGAAGTGGATGCTTGATCTAACTTCTGGTGAATTCAACTTAACCCTGCAGCAACTGGGACTTCAGAATGGTCAGCCAGTTGATTGGCTGCGCGATCCTAGATATTCATTCTTTGTGCTTGTATGGATTGCGGTATTCGTATCGATTCCATTCACCACATTCGTAATCCTTGCCGGCTTGCAGTCAATTCCACATGACATTGTTGAAGCAGCCCAGGTTGATGGTGCCAGTAGCTGGCAGGTTTACCGTGGAATTAAGTTCCCATTGCTACGTAATTCGCTATTGATTGCAACGATTATCAACTTAATCAACGTCTTTAACTCGTTCCCTATTATTTGGGCACTTACTCGCGGTGGGCCGGGATATGACACGGACACAATGATTACTTTTGCTTACAAGATGGCCTTCGTCGAATACAACATGGGGCCTTCTACCGCTCTTGGCGTAGTCAACTTCGCCTTTATTATGTTGATTGTTCTGATTTATCTGCGCGTTACTAAAGCGACTCGAGTTCAAGTATGAGGACTAAAGTGAAGAAAGAAGAAGTGAAATTTATCTGGACCCCAAAGAAGGCTGCCACCGCAATTAGTGCTTACATGATTGGACTTTTCTTTATTTACCCATATATAAATATGTTGTTTACTTCGTTAAAGCCACGCGGCGAACTTTATGCATCCCCAACTAAACGTCTGCCACAATCTTGGCAATTCGATAATTACCTCAACGTTTGGTCAAAGGCACCAATCGGAGACTTCCTGAAGGCGAGCGTTGTTGTTTCGGTCTGTGCGACTATTTTAGTTTTAATTGTTTCGGTTCCAGCTGCATACTACGTAGCCCGAAATCGATTTAAGGGTCGCGGTGCATTTTTGTTATTGGTCCTTGCAACTCAGATGTTCTCGCCAACTGCCCTGATTATCGGAATCTTCCGTGAAGTTAAGTTCTTTGGCTTGCTTGATACTTGGCTAGCTTTAATTATCGTCAATGCCGGCTTCAACCTGGCATTTGCAGTCTGGTTGCTCTCTGGTTTCTTTGCCAGTGTTCCCGTTGAAATTGAAGAGGCAGCATTGGTCGATGGTTGCACACGCTTCACGGCACTTCGTCGAATAGTTCTTCCCGTAACACTTCCCGGTCTGGTGACTGCAGTGATTTTCACCTTTGTTGCCACCTGGAATGAGTTCACGGTCGCGCTCACGATAATTAGTTCGTCCTCGCGTCAACCAATCTCGACTGGTATCACGACCTTCATTGGGCAATATGACGTTGCCTGGCAGTATCTCTTCACAACGACTGCAATTGCAATTATCCCGGTAGTAATTCTCTTCATCAGTATTGAGAAGTATTTGGTTGGTGGGCTAACTGCAGGAAGTGTGAAGTAATTCAAGGATGCGCGCTAACGCGTTTACGCTTCCATATACCTTCTTTCGGCAAGATGCTTTTGAGGTGCTCTCCGATCTAAAGCGTGCAGGCTTTACCGGCATAAATCTTGCACTTAATTATCATGCTTCACGTGATTTTCTTCTGCGCCAAGGTCCGCAACTTGAATACTTATCTGATGGCTTTCATTACTACCTTCCAGATAGCAGCAAGTATTCGAGCGATGCGATTCACCCCAGAAACAGTGATCATTTACCGGATAACAAAATGTTGGAAGGCGTATTAGTTGCGGCCAATCAACTTGGAATCGAAGTTAACGCTTGGGCAGTGTTTATGCATAACTCTGGAATCGGATTCGTAGAACCCGAGGCTTCTGTGCAGAACGCACTTGGAAATAACTTCTTATCTGAACTCTGTCCATCAAATCCCCGAGTAGCGAAATATTCATATGGGCTCGTCGCAGATTTAAGTTCTCGCGGAATAAAATCAATTGCTATGGAATCCATGCACTGGCATGGCGCACGGCATGGTGAACATCATGAACGCTTTTTCATGGAGCTAAGTGCCATAACCGAATTCTTAATTTCTCTATGTTTTTGCAGCTCTTGTATTTCAAACTTCGATAGTTCTGGTGGAAATGGCGCACAGCTGAAGGAGAAAGTTAAAAAGGCGCTCCAGCCATTTTTGACCGAGAAGGATCCTTGGCTTGGTTCGCCGATTACAAAAACTGCACTGGCCGAGATCTTGGGTTCTGAAATCTTGGATTATTTGAAAGTGCGAGAAGTGACGCTATCTGAGATCTGCGCTGAAATATTTAGAATAGCTTCTAAATCTGGTGTTGAAATTTCTTATGTTGACCAATCAACACTGTTAGATATGGATTCAACAACTCCCCTAGATTTAAGTTGGTTAGTTGGTATTGACCCAGATTTAATCGCTAAATCCGTCAGTGCCTTCGAGCCATTGGTGTATCGAAAGAGCCCGGCCGAAGTTGCAGCTGTATACAAACATTATATTGAACGCCTTAGAATGCGCTTGAAACCAATATTGCGACCAACTTTTCCGGACAACACTGATGAAAAAACATTACGTGAAAAGGTTGCGGTATTAAGCGAACTTGGCACTAAAGAGATTGATTTCTACCTGATTGATACTTGGCGCCCAAGAGATTTAACCTGGGTCGCTAATTCCCTAGCTAACTAGCTATTGCGTCTGATAGCGCGGCCAGGCAATTCGCCGGTGCGTTTACCGCTGTTCAAAGTCTTTATGCCGCTGATCCAAACATGTTCAAATCCGGCAGCAGGAACTCTTGGTTCTTCATAAGTTGCACGATCTTTTACCGTAGCTGCATCAAAGAGTGTTAAATCTGCAATATAGCCAGGGCGAATTAAGCCACGATCCTTAAGTGATAATCGTTTTGCTGGGCGGCCAGTCATTCGATTAATGGCGCCCTCCATTGTAAGAATTTTCTCTTCGCGGGCATAAACACCAAGATACCTCGCAAAGGTTCCGTAACCACGAGGGTGTGGACGATTTCCGGAAAGTATGCCATCGGTGCCGACCATATGTTTTGGGTGTTGCATGATTGCCCGCACATTTGGTTCGTATCCGGAGTGAAGAATGCAGGATATTTTGAAATCTTCATCAACGATTAGATCTAAGTAAAACTCGACTGGCTCTTTGCCTTCGGCCTTTGCGGCTTCAATTAGGTAAACGCCAACATACTTCTCATTATGTTTCTGTGTTACCCCGGCGATAACAATACAAGACCAATTAACAATGCCACCTTGGTTGCCATCAGAGCCAGTGACATTTAAATTATTAATGATATTCAAACGATTCTGTGGGTCAATAATGCGCAAACGCATCGCCTCTTTACCGCCTGCTTGGCACCATGACGGAAGAAGCGCATGAAGGTAGGTAGAGCCCGCTAGATATGGATAAGTATCGAGAGTTACATCAATTCCATCTATCTCGGCCTTGGCTAGCACCTCAAAGAGTAATTCCGTCTTGTCATAAAATATTGAGGCGCTCATGTGACAGTGAGTCAGGTTTAGTGCGCACTTTGAAGAACGGCTAATTTCAATACATTCATCGACCGCTTCTAGAAAATTTGCACCATAGTTCCGGTGATGCGGCGAATAGAAACCACCATATTTTGCAACTACTGCAGCAAGTTTAGAAATCTCTTCATTGCTTGCATACATTGCAGGAACATAGGTAAGGCCGCCAGACATTCCGACTGCGCCCTGTTTCATGCCATCTTCGACAAGTGCAAGTTGATGTTCAAGTTGCTCTGGCGAAGCATCGCCGGGTTCATTTCCACAGGCCAGCATTCGCACATTGCCATGTGGAATTAGATAAGCAACATTCACCGCAGCACCGCGATCAACAATACTTAAATAATCTTTTACCGATCTAAACTTCCAATCGATCCCTGCTGGATCGGCATTCCAACCAAATAATTGATCACGCAATACTGCAAGGGTTGTGTCATCAGATGGCACATAACTCAAGCCATCTTGGCCTACTACTTCTAGGGTGACTCCTTGAGTTACCTTTGATAAATGTTCGTGATCTGAAATAACGGCAAGATCCGAGTGTGCATGCATATCGATAAACCCAGGACTAAGCGTTAAATCAGATGCATCGACAATCTTGCCGCGTTCATTACCTTTAATTACTTTTCCAACTTCAGCAATCTTTCCATCAACGATTACAACATCGTTCTTAACACCTGCAGATCCAGAGCCATCAATAATTGTGGCCCCGCGAACTGTAAAGGTGTTGTCGGACATCCTTAATCAGTGCCTTCGACGACTGGATACATCGGTGCAAAGCCGGCAAGCAATCCACCGTCTACAAGGAATTCCGTTCCAGTCATCCATGGGGCTTGGTCAGATGCAAGATAGAGAACTGCGGCAGTGATATCGGAAGGCTTTCCGACTCGGCCCAATGGATACCAAGATTTTAGATTCTCAAAGACCGCTGGGTTTCGATCTATGCGCTCTTGCCATACTTCAGTTGCAATTGTTCCTGGAACGATTGTGTTGCAACGAATGTTATGTTTTCCGTAGCGCACCGCAACGGTGCGAGTGATTGCATGTAGTGCGGCCTTAGATGCGGTGTAAGAATCACTACCGATCATCATCTTCGAGTTAACGGTTCCGATGTTAATTATCGAACCACTTTTTCGAGCAATCATTCCTGGCAATATCGCTTTAATACAGAGAAAGGGCGCTGCGGTATTGATGGCAAATGTCTTATTCCACATTTCTAGCGAGCTTTCCAGCAGTTCCGCTGAATCATGAAACGCAGCGTTATTTACAAAGACTTCGATTTTGCCGAGGTCTTTTTCAATCTTTGCTATCGCTTCATTAATCTGTGATTCGACTTGTAAGTCAACTACGTAACCAGTTACATCTCCGCCGGCGCTCTTTAGTTCAGCTACGGCTTTTTCAAGATTAACTTGATTGACCTCCATTATTGCTACCTTCATTTTGGCAGCGGCAGCAGCATTTGCCATCTCACGGCCAATACTGCGACCACCACCAGTTATGACGATAGTGCGACCCGCTAACTCTGCTGCAAATTGATAGTTCATTTACAGGGCAACCACGAAATCAATTTCAACCAAGATATTGATCAAATCAGAACCTACCGTGGTGCGAACTGGGAATGGCGCAGTGAGAAATTCGCGATAGACCTTGTCGTATTCCGCAAAGTCTGCAACACAGTTCTGTAGATGAGCGGTTGTTTTAACTACTTGACTAAAGTCCGCGCCAACTTCATCAAGGATTGCCTTTAAATTAATTAGGGTCTGGCGAGTTTGTGGACCTACTCCGCCTTCAACAATCTTTCCAGTTGCAGGATCAACTGGACCCATACCACAGGTATAAAGAAAACCGTTTGCAATAACACCGTGTGAGTATGAACCACCAGGTGCTGGTGCGCCTTTTGCTGTTACGTGCTTAATTGTTGAGTTAGTCATTATGATCTTTCCTGTTCTGGTAGTTGTAGTTACTAAAAATGTGTCTGAACCAAATCTATTACATCGTAATTGTCATTTACCAATGGAAGTAACTGCCATTTATCAAAGTTCGTGCATGGGTGAGAAATGCCACAGCCGATGATATCGCCAACAGCTGTAGTTCCCGGAGAGATTTTCATGAAGGCATGCTGATCATTTAGCTTTTCGATTTTGCCTTTAAAGGCCTCTGGTTTGTTGCCCAACTTCAGAATCGGAAGTGGATTATCTAAATCATTTCCCGCATCGCGCTTTCCAAAATTGAGTATTGCCAGATCCGGTTCTGGAATGCTTAACACCCGAGCCCAGAGTTCGAGAGCTGGATAAAAGCGTTCGCTATCGGGCAGCCCCATGAATGGATACAGATCCTCGTAATGCACATGGTCGTGGCTTACATATCCACCGCTGCGCAAAATCCGGTGCGCATCTCCTTGATACTTTGCAAACTCTTCGGCTACATAATCAAAGAATGAACTTCCGCCGGCAGAAATAATTATTTTATCTTCGCGAATAAACAGCGCAGTAATTTCGGCCGCTGCAACAATATGTTGCAAGAAGATTCGTAACTTTTCGATTCCATCGCCAGTTCGATTGCCGCCTGGAACTGCCCCTTCGAAACCAGAGACACCACGAACGTAAATCCGTTCATCCTTGGCAATTTCAACCAAGATGGCTTTCAGTAAATCAAGATCTCGAATTCCAGCTCGACCTCCTTCGGTGCCAATTTCCATAAAAACATTTAGCTTTGCATTTGCTACATTCGCAATTGAATCCTGCGCAATTTTTAGTCCAGCAAGTGAGTCAATATAGAAAATGATATGACCGGCGCCGCTGCTATTTATCTTTGCAATCTCAGCTATGGAAGTTGGCTCCATAACTTCATTTCCAATTATTAGCTTATTGAAGCCATACTCAAACATAATTCGTGCTTGATTAAAATTGGCAATAGTCAGGCCCCAGGCCCCCGCCGCGATTTGACGCTTTGCAATCTGAGGTGACATCGGGGTTTTAACATGTGGCGCTAATTCAAAACCAAGTGAATTGCAGTATGAAGCCATGCGCTTGATGTTATGTTCGAGGGCACTTTCACGAAGAATCATTACCGGAAACTGAAATCCTGAAGTGAAGAGATTCGGTTTGGTAGAAAGAAAATCTGCGATGCTTGAGCCTTGGGTCGCGATTGGCATTCCCTTATGGAAAATAGATATTGGATCCTGGTCAACCACGTGCTCACGCTATCAACTACTGAGGCTGCGCGCTAGGAAAGTTTCAACTTTCATGCGAAAATATGTCGTGAATCAAATCGGGAATGTCATGGCGTCAGAGATTGCTGAAATCCCTGCAGTATTTACAAATTTACTTGATACCGAGAGCCAATTTACGGCGCTAGCAAATCTCCTCAAAAACAGTGAGATTAAATCAGTTCTGGTCCCGGCCCGGGGAACTTCGGATAATGCAGCGCACTTTCTTAAGTATTTAATTGAGACCCAGTTGGGTCTGCCGGTTGGGCTGACTTCACCATCATCAGTAACTATTTATCGTGCAAAATTGAATTTTGAAAATACCTTAATTGTCGCAATCAGCCAGAGTGGGCAATCTACTGATCTAGTTGAATATGCGGCTGCTGCAAAAACTGCTGGTGCTAAGTTGATTTCGATTACAAACGATGAGAAATCGCCACTTGCCAAACTTGCAGACCACCATTTGCCTCTGATGGCTGGTGTCGAATTAGCGGTTGCCGCAACAAAATCTTATGCCGCACAACTACTTGCTTCGGTGATGCTAGTTAGTGCATGGAGTTCAAAACTTACCAACTACAAATCAGTAGTGGACGCCGCAACTGAACTTCTTGCCAATAGTTCAGTGCTATCTGATGCAGTTGCGAAATGTGATCGTGCAAATGAGATTGTGGTTCTTGGTCGAGGATTCTCTTATCCAAATGCTCGTGAAGCCGCCCTTAAAATCCAAGAAACCAGTAAGATCTCAGTTCAGGGTTTATCGATAGCTGATTACATGCATGGTCCGATATCTGCCCTAACTGACAAGTCCCAAGTATTGCTCTTTGTGCCAAATGGAATCCCGCTTGAATCACTGAAAGGTGACCTCGAAAAAATCCGGGCTAAATCTCCAAGCATCTTCTGGTTTGGTTCTGGCGAATTAGCACTGCCAAACGAAGTCGTAATCCCTGGTGCGAAGTGTGAAAATGAAGTATTTTCAAGTGTTGTTGATTCAATAATCTTGCAGACTTTCGCTCTGGAATTTGCTCGGAAGAATGGTTTGGATCCGGATAGTCCCGAGGGGCTTAGCAAGGTCACGTTTACTCGCTAATGTTAAAGAACGTAATTTTCTTCGATGGCGGCGGATCTGGAATTCGTGCAAAATCTCAATCTGAAAACGGTAAATCTATAACTAAGAACTTTGCCGGATTCACACCTGGCGAACTTCCGCTGGTTGATTACTTAGCTAATTTGATTATTGATTTCGCATGCGAAGTCGGTGGAACAATCGATCGTGCTGTATTGGCAGTAGCGACGCTTCCGGCCGATGATAAACAATATGGCGATATCGCTAAATCTGTCCTTGCAAAGTCGCAGGTGTCTGAGCTCTGGATTTGCAGCGATTCAGTTAGCGCTTGCGCAGCTGCAGTTGAAAAAGATGGTGTTGTTATCGCTGCAGGGACTGGAATTACTGCACTTGCAGTAGGAAAAAACCGTTCGATGATTCATTCACTTGCCGGCGATGGTTTTCTAATTGGTGATGAAGCAAGTGCATATTGGATCGGAAAGATGGCGCTTAACTCTGCGCTGCGAGCCCGCGATGGCCGTGGAGGCAATCAAGAGTTGTTAGATGTTACCTGCAAATACTTTGGATCCGAGCCATATCAACTTCCACACACTGTTCACCAGTTGGATCGACCAGTTCATGCCATCGCTGAATTCGCCAAGAAAGTAAATGAATTATCAGTATCTGGTAACACTGCTGCAACCGAAATCTTGAATTCGGCGGCAGAAGAAATTGTCCTTATCGCTACTACCGCAAAACGTGAATGTGGCGGCGATTCGAGTTTCCAGGTTGCACTTATTGGTGGGGTATTGGCTGCAGAGAATCTAGTAACTAAATTTGTTGGTGACAAGCTTAAAGTGCATGGCTTAACTATTCATACTTCTGGAAAGAATTCACTCGATGGCGCTGGCACTCTTGCGAATTTAAAAGACCCCGGAATATTTGCACCACTTATTAGGACGTTTACAAAGTAATGGCTCCAAAATATATCGATCTTCAGGTAAATGGCCACGGTGGCATTGATTTACTGAGCGCAATAAATACGGATGAAGTTCGCAAAGTTTCCAGATCTCTATATAACAATGGTGTGATTGGCTATCTCCCAACAATTATTACCTCGGCACTAAGCGATGCGGTTCGTGCAATTAAGTTAATTGAAGAGGTTCGCAAAAATCCACTGCATGGTGAAGCAAAAATCTTGGGTGTTCATCTT
The DNA here is from genome assembly GCA_027731885.1 of Actinomycetota bacterium. GTDB lineage: Bacteria > Actinomycetota > Actinomycetes > Nanopelagicales > Nanopelagicaceae > Planktophila. Next base: position 12,010 of record JAQCAO010000017.1, read on the forward strand.
GAAGGTCCCTTTATTTCAGTTGAAAAACGTGGCGTTCACCCGGTAGAACATATTGCCAAGCCTGATTTAAACCACCTTAAATCGCTACTGAGCGCGGGTTTGATCAAGATAGTGACCATCGCACCTGAATTACCTGGAGCGGTTGAATTAATCCAATACTTGGTAGCAAATAACATAGTTGTTTCACTTGGCCACACAAATGCAATTCGTGAAGAAGCTATCGCTGGCTTTAATGCAGGTGCCAAAACCGTAACACATCTTTTCAATGCGATGCCAAAACCGCCGCTGGATGGCACAGCTCAGGTAGCAATTGAAAGAAGTGATGTTGCAATCCAGATAATTATTGATGAGGTTCATGTTCCAAATGATTTAGTTAAAGCTACGCTGGCAAAGGTTTCAGATAGATTTATTGTCACCAATGATCCAATTGCTGCTGCAGGTTTGGGCGCAGGCAAATATCCTTTTGGCGGCATGGATATCACCGTTGAAGACGGCCAAGCGCGGAGAAGTGATGGGACTTTAGCTGGAGGAATTGGCACGCTAGAGCGGGCAATGGAGATTATGGATTCCATAGGAATTGATAAAAGTGATGCACTTGCCAGTGTTACAACTAGACCTTGTGAATTAATCGGGGTGGATTACAAGAGCTTGCTTGGCTAGCCTCTTGGATTTACAAGGACTTTAGGTCCTACACCAATATGAGCCGGACGTTTGCCTACGAAAATGTTTCCTGCCTCATTCATCCCAACCGTTCCCCCAAGAATTTTCTTAGGGTCAATTTTTCCCTCTGAGATATAACGAATTGACTCTTTAAATCCTGGTGAACCAGAGAGAATTCCAACAACGGTTATATCTTGGAAGACCAATTTGCGAGAGTCAATTGGCGCAGCATGATTATCGACTCCGATTAAGACAATTCGACCACCTGGTTCAACTAAATCGACTAACTTTGCTGGAATAGATGCATCATAAGTTGCATCAATAACGGAGTGATATCCGCCATCAATTTTCTTTACTTCGGTTCCTGCACTTGTAACACCAATTTCAAGAGCTAGCGCCATCGTTTTTGAATCCATGCCAACCATATGAACATCTGCGCCCATGGCCAAACAGAACTGCGCCGTGAGAAGTCCAACGGTTCCGGTTCCCCAAATCAATATCCGTTTACCCGGTGCCGGTTTAGCACCATCAGCTACTCGCCAAGCATTTGCTGCAGGTTCGACAAGTGCCGCTAATTCAAAATCAAAACTATCTGGAAGCACATATACAAAACGTGCGGGTATCAATAATTTCTCAGCAAGTGCTCCGTCAAAACCATTACGGATTCCAAGTTCAAAGCGATCTGCACAAGTATGTTGGCGACCATCCTGGCAACGTTTACATTTGCCACAGCCCATCATCACATCACTTGTTACTTTTTTTCCAAGTAGAGATTGATCAACGCCATCGCCAACTTCGATAACTGTGCCCGACCATTCGTGGCCAAGTCGCATTGGAAGTTTTGCTTGGCCATCATGTAAATACGGCATGACGCCATCAAAGAATTCAACATCAGTTCCGCAGACACCTACACGTTCAACTTGCGCAACAATCTCGCCGGCGCCAGCCTTAGGTTCTGCAACATCTTGAATCTCAAAGGACTTGGGTGCAGTAACAACAAAGGCTTTCATAGTGTGAGTATCTAACCAACAATCGTGCGCGAAAGAAAGGTCAACTTTGGCGAATTTGAACTAAACTTCAAACATGAAACCAATCGTTCAAGTATCACTAGACCTCACCGATATTAAAGAAGCGCTAGAAATGGCACACACCGCAATAAGGGCGGGTGTTGATTGGATCGAAGCCGGAACACCTCTTATCTTGGCCGAGGGTTTACATGGAGTTCGAGCACTTCGCAAAGAGTTTCCAAATCACCCAATTGTTGCTGATTTAAAAACAATGGATGGTGGATATCTAGAGGCCGAGATGATGGCAAAAGCTGGCGCAACACATGTTGTTGTGATGGCGAGATCGCATCCTGAAACAATTAAGTGCGTTGTGCAAGCCAGAAAAGATTATGGCGTAAAAGTTATGGGCGATAATTTAGGTTGCCCCGACATGGTGCAAGGTGCGCGCGAATTAGAAGAACTTGGTTGCGACATGGTTATTCACCACATTGGTTATGACGAACGTCGTGGTTTAGCCGCTGCCGGAAAGCCATGGATGAATCCACTTGATCAATTGCGCGAAGTTGTTGACGCAGTGAGTGTTCCGGTTCAGGCAGTTGGTGGTTTATCACTTGAACAAGCAATTGCATGTCCATCATATGGTGCTCCGCTTGTTGTTATTGGCGCCCCGCTTGCAATTGATGCTGATTCATTTAGCCAAGGTGCCGGGAATGTTGAGGAAGTTCTGCGCAAGATTTGCGATGCAGTGCATGGTTTCGGCGATGTAAAAGTTAAGGGAGAAAAATAATTGAAGTCTGCTGGCGTAGTTAACTTCTCATCCGAACCCCACAGTGTTGAAGTCCGTGAAGTCGAACGCCCAACTTACGGCGATGACGATGTAATTGTTCAGGTTGAAGCCGCAAGTGTCTGCGGATCTGACTTGCACCAATGGGAGGGCACAAATTCTTGGCCGGTGAATTACCCAGTTGTTTTAGGGCACGAATTCGGTGGCCATGTTGTCGAGCTTGGAAAGAACGTAGTTCCGGCTGGTAAATGGAACGAGGGCGATCGCATCGTAAGTGAAACTGCGGCTGTCGTAGATATGTCTGGGGCAATGTCACGTCAAGGTTTGTATAACTTAGATCCAAGCCGTAAGGGCTTTGGTTATGGCGTCAATGGCGCGATGACTAGATATGTAAGGGTTGCAGCTCGCTTGCTTCATAAGATTCCGGATAACGTCTCATTTAATCATGCATCAATGACTGAACCATGCGCAGTTGCATACTCTTCAACAATTGCCCCTGGACATATTCGCCCTGGTGATCGAATTATTGTTTTAGGGCCTGGACCAATTGGAATTTTAGCTGGTGCAATGGCAAGACTTGCTGGTGCTGAAGTTGCAATCGTTGGTTTAGAGCGCGATAAAGCACGTCTAGAAATTGCAAAGAAGTATGGCTGCGATGTTGTTATTGGCGATGTGAAGGATTGGGCGATGGAAGTTGATGGACTTGGCGCAGATGGTGTTGTCGATGCTGCAGGAGTTTCAGCAACTTTAAAGATTGCACTTGATGTCATCAGACCAAATGGTTGGATTTCGAAAGTTGGTTGGGGTCCACAACCAGTTAACTTCTCACTAGATCAATTAGTTCAGAAGAATGTTCGTCTTGAAGGGTCATTTAGCCATAACTGGCCTATGTGGGAACGTGCGCTTCGGATGCTGGGCACTGGGCAGTTAGATTTAACTCCGGTTCTTGGTGGAACTTTCCCGATTGAACAATGGGAAACTGCATTTAAAAAGATGCATTCTGGTGAATTTATTAAATCTGTAATTAAGCCGGCTTAATATGCGCCTAAAAGATAAAGCAATAATCGTTACTGGTGGCACATCTGGAATTGGTGCTGCTATTGCAGCTGCTGCGATTCGCGAAGGTGCAAAAGTTTTGGTTCATGGAATCAATGAAGAAGAGGGCCGCGCAACTGTTGAAAAATTGGGCACAAATGCCGTTCTCTGCATTGCAGATTTGGCAGAAGATAGCGCACCAAAAGAGATTGTTAGCGCTGCGCTTAAGGCCTTTGGCAAGATAGATGGCGTTGTGAATAATGCGGCAATCTTTGGCGGATCAAATATTTCTGACCAAGAAGAAGAGCATTTTCGCAGAATGATCCAGATCAATCTAACTGCTCCCCTGTTTCTGATTAAAGCGGCTTTCGAAGAGCTTAAGAAAACTGGTGGCTGCGTGCTAAATATTGGTTCGATAAATGCACATGCTGGTGAATCTAAGTTGCTTGCCTACAGCATAAGCAAAGGTGGTATGCAGACAATGACTCGAAATTTGGCTAATGCAAATGGGGTTCATGGGATTCGGGTAAATCAGATTAATCCTGGCTGGGTTTTAACTGATCGCGAATATCGCGACAAGATGGCAGTTGGTATGAAATCAACTTGGCCAGAAGATTTATCACGTGTTGAGATTCCTTCCGGAAAGATGACAACGCCGGAACAGATGGGTGAAGCCGCTATTTATTGGTTGGGCGATGAATCAAAACCATTTACCGGATCAGTCGTTGATCTTGAACAATTCACAATTATCGGAAGAAATCCAGAGAAATTGGGATGAGCAACAAACCAAAGGTTGCCGCATTTCCCAAGGGCTGGATTCGCGATTTAGTAGCACCAGATAAGTTAAGTATTTACGAGTGGATTGATATGTCCCAGGCCATGGGAATCGAAGGCCTTGAGATGTATAACAACTTCGCAGATTTTAAAGATGAGGCGAATTGGCCGAAGATTCGCAAGTATGTTGAGGCCACCGG
>JAQCAO010000018.1 GCA_027731885.1 Actinomycetota bacterium
GGCGGGCGATCTTGATCGCATTCTCAACCGCTTCCGCACCCGAGTTTTGCAAAATAGATTTCTTTTTAAACGATCCCGGTGTAATTCGATTTAGCGCTTCGCAAACTTCCACATAACCCATGTAAGGAGCTGTGGTGAAGTTGGTGTGGGTAAAGGCTTGCACCGCTGCAACTACGCGCTCGACCACGCGCGGTGCGGCATTTCCAACGTTTACTACGCCGATACCTGCACCTAAATCAATTATTCGATTGCCATCTACATCCTGCAAAATCGCGCCTTCACCGCGTTCAATGAAGGCAGGAATCGCCATACCAAGACCGGCAGAGACTGCCTCCTTGCGACGTGCGATCAATTCAAGCGACTTTGGCCCTGGAATAGCGGTGGCTAAGTGACGAGTTTGCGGGAGAGGGTCCTTTGAAGTCATAGTGTGATTATAGAGCCATCTTTTTAATTTCTGCGCCACAACAAGTTAGGCTCTGCAAGTGAAGATTAATTCTGAATTGCGCAGTAGCGCTCCACTTCTTGATGCATACCTTTCTTACTTTGAAGGCGCTCTCACACCGTTCACAATTCCTGGGCATAAGCAGAGAGCTTCTCGGATTGATCAAGGTCTCGGCGCTGTCGTCGATGCTGATATCCCGCTTTATGGTGGCTTAGATGAAATCAAATTAACCAATCAGGTTTTGAAAGAATCTGAAGCGCTAGCCACAGATTTATGGGGATCAGATTTCGCACGTTTTTCAACCGGTGGTTCAACTCACGCCAATCAAGCGGTAATTCTGGCCTTGGGCAAACCTGGCGACAAAGTAGCCTTAAGCCGCACCGCACATCGATCTGTATTGAGCGCTCTCGTACTGGCAGGACTTGAACCTATTTGGTTAACCCCAGAGATAGATTCGAACACCGGTGTGCCGCTTGGAATTCCCGTATCAGAACTTGAGCGCGCCATTGCCGAAAAACCAATTGCGCTCCTGCTGACCGAGCCCGGATATTTAGGAACAATCTCTGATCTAGCGCCGCTGATTAAGAAAGCGCACGAGCGCTCAATCCCTGTAATCGTAGATGCTGCCTGGGGTGGACATTTTGGTTTTCATCCTGATCTGCCAAAACATGTGATGCAACTTGGCGCGGATGCGTTAATTACTAGCGTGCATAAAGCGCTGCCGGGTTACAGCGCATCAGCGCTATTGCTTGCCCGCACAAACTTGCTTAACGCCGATCGCTTAGAGCAGAGCTTTGAAACGACTCACACAACATCTCCTGCTGGCGCACCACTGGCATCCATTGATGCCGTGCGGGCGCTTCTGCAAAGTCGCGGCCCAGATCTATTGGGCGCTTTATTAGCCAATATCGCTAAATTTAAGGCGGCCGTGCAATCAAATTTTGATCTGCCAATTTTCTTAAACGCTAGCGATTTTCCTGATCGCCGCTTCGATCCCGCCAAAGTTGTGCTTCGCGCCAATCAATTAGGGGCATCCGGTGTTGAAATTGAAAATCTTCTTATTAAACAGGGAATCAGAGTTGAGATGGCCGATCGCGATACCTTGGTCTTTATTGCCACCTTGGCTGATACCAAAGAGGATTTTGAGAAATTAGCGCAAACTTTGATCGTAATCTTAAAGTCCATTGCCAGCACTCCACGCCCAAGTGCAACTGCACTTAGCTGGTCGGTAATCCCGCAGCTTGCTATATCTATGCGCGATGCTTACTTTGCAGATACCGAGCTGGTTGACGCTCAAGATGCGATCGGCAGAGTATCCGCTGACTTAATCGCGCCTTATCCCCCAGGCGTAGCCGTCGTCGCACCAGGTGAACTCTTAACGGAACAAATTGTCAGCGGTTTAATCGCTTCGCAACGTGCTGGTGTGCGTATCGCTTACGCCAGCGACCCAACTCTAGCGAATTTCCGAGTAGTCAGCCTTCGCTAGCAAACTTTTTAAGTGCATCGCCGGAGAGTCTAAAAACTGTCCACTCATCCATTGGTATTGCACCGAGCGATTGATAAAAATCGATCGATGGCTTATTCCAATCCAGTACCCACCATTGGAACCTTTCATAGCCACGTTCAATACAAAGTTGGGCTAAGACTTTCATAAAACCCTTACCTATTCCGTGGCCCCGATATTGCGGCTGGACAAATAAATCTTCCAAGTAGATCCCTGGCTTTCCAAGCCAAGTTGAATAATTTAAAAACCAGAGCGCAATGCCAACAATTTTCCCGTCGACTTCTGCAACGTGGCAGGAAGCGACTGGGTTCTCACCAAAAAGAGAATTCTCGACTAGATCTATAGTGGCAACCATTTCTTCTGGCGCTTTCTCGTATACCGCAAGCTCATAGATCAAACGATGAATATCTTGGACATCAACTGGCTGCGCCAAGCGAATCTTCATAATTGAAGTTTAGGGGAAAGAAAAACGGCCAGGTTTCCCTGGCCGTTTTCCCCTCGTGGATGGATTAAGAATTAACCGATCTTTGCGATCAGCTCTTCTGCTTTCTTAAGGAATTCACCTGTGATTAAGCTAAATCCAAGATCAGACCCGACCGCGCTAGCGCACTCTGGTGAGAGTACGAAGCTAGCAAGTGATTTAACTGCAGCGGCGCGAGACTTATCTGGATATGCAGTATCAGCCAACATATAAGAGACGATACCTAGAGTGTAGGCACCAGGCTCTTTAGTTGCGTAATCAAAGGTTACGATTCCATTTGCATCTATGGCAGCCTGAGCTAAGAAGGCAGATGTGTTAAATGAGTTAGGTTTAACTGAATTTCCTGCAGGATTCAAGATATTTGCAATCTTTAACCTATTTGCAGTTGCATAGTTAACCTCTGCGAATGTGATTGAGTAACGAGTCTTTCCTGCCAACTGTGCAACGCCTGATGAAGAAGCTGCTCCAACAATTCGACCTAGATTTGCTGGTGAGTTGATATTGCCCGGGAAGGAAGTTGGAAATACTGAGGCTTTTGGCTTTGTCCAGACTGTTGGCGCAGACTTATTTAGATAGTTAGTAAAGTTTTCAGTTGTACCTGATGAATCAGAGCGATAAACAACTTTGATTGGCTTATTTGGAAGGGTGTAGCGAGTACGTGCTGGAGTTGTCCGAGCAACGATGGGATCGCCCTTAGCATCCTTTACAATTTGTCCATTTTTTGTCTTGTAAGAAATTCTATTAAATGAGCGGTTGTTATCTGCAACGATCTCTGGATCATTCCAACGTGTAATTTTTCCACTGAAGATACCTGCAATAGTGCTTGCAGAAAGACTCAGGGTCTTACGGGAAGGAAGATTGTGAAGAAGTGCAATTGGTGCCGCAACAACGGGCACGTGAATAATGCTTGCGCGCTTGGTTGAACCGGTATGCGCTGCATCAGAGAACCAAAAATCACCGACCGCTCTATCAGAGTTTTTACGTCCCGTACCTGAACCAGATGATGCGTATGTGAATGAATGTTTTGTTTTTTCAGCAAATGGAGCTTTGCAAGCTTCGATGATGAGAGCTGGAAATGATGCGCCCGAGCCCTGTAGATCTACTGCGTGAGCTGGTGTCGAGGCGACCAGCCCGAAAACTAGTGCAACTGCTGCAGATTTTGCGAGCATTGAAACTTTCATTAATTTTCTCCTTATTTGATTTAGGTGTCTTACATTGGGAAAACTAGGCGTTCAATGTGAACTAACAACACCAAGATGGGAAACGTTGCCCAACCATTAGGTGAACAACTGGTAACAACTAACCGAAACGGCCAGTAACGTAATTCTCGGTCCGCTTATCCTTTGGCTGAGAGAAGATATCGCTGGTACGTGCGACCTCAATCATTTCACCAGGGCCGCCATCAGATAGGAAGAAGGCGGTGTAATCAGAGACGCGAGCTGCTTGTTGCATATTGTGAGTAACAATAATGATCGTCATTGAATCAGATAGCTCGCGGATCGTATCTTCGATACGTAAAGTTGATCCCGGATCTAGCGCAGAGCATGGCTCATCCATCAGCAATACCTGAGGGCTTACCGCTAACGCTCTTGCGATGCAGAGGCGCTGCTGTTGCCCACCCGAGAGCGATCCACCGTGGGCATCAAGTCGGTCCTTTACCTCATTCCAAAGCCCAGCGCGCACCAGACAGGATTCAAGTAATTCATCCTTATCCGCAACTTTAATTTGTGCCAGCTTTAAACCTGAGAGGACGTTCTCGCCGATAGTCATGGATGGAAATGGATTTGGCTTCTGAAATACCATTCCGATCTGCAGACGAATCTTTGTCACATCCACACCAGGTGCATAAACATCTTTACCGTCGAGCAAGACTTGACCAGCCATTGCAGCGCCTGGAATAAATTCGTGCATGCGGTTCATGGTTCGTATAAATGTTGATTTACCGCAGCCTGAAGGGCCAATTAACGCGGTCACCGACCCGGCCGCAAATTCGAGATTGATATCGGCTAAGACGTGGTTCTTGCCGAACCAGGCATGAACTCCGCGCGATTCAAGCCCTGTACCGGTTGCGGTACTTGCCTGGGTCCGCTCAATTCGAGCGTTGGCAACACTTGCTAAAGAACTCGGTTGGGTAGATGACATTGCTTTCTCGCTTTCAGGAGTTTGGATCACTTTGAAATCTTTCTATTAGAAAGTGCACGAGCAGAGATAAAGAGGATAAGGACGACAATCATCAGTACCAATAACCCGGTCCAGGCTCTTGTGATTGACTCTGGGGAGCCAGCTAAAAATGATTTCCAGATGTAATAAGGCAGCGAGCCGACAGAGCCGCTGAATGGATTTGAATTTACCTTATCGCCGCCACCGGTGAGTAGAAGCAGTGGCGCGGTTTCACCAGCGATACGGGCAATACCTAGAATAATCGCAGTCATTAACCCGCTGCGCGCTGCAGGCACAACGATCATGGCGACTGTGCGCCATTGGGTTCCACCAAGTGCGGTTCCTGCCTCACGCAACTCATTTGGGATCAGCAACAAAACTTCTTCTGATGTTCGTGCAATGGTTGGAATCATCAAGATCGTCAGAGCCAATGCGCCCATCAGCGCTGAATAATTCTTCGTTATCGGATATAAAACTGCAGAGAGAATAAATAGACCAGCAACAATTGAAGGAACCCCGGACATTGCTTGCACCAAGAAGCGAATTGGTCCAACAAATTTTCCTTTAATTTCAGTTAAGTAAAGGGCGGTCAGGATTCCAATTGGAACGCTCAATATCAAGGAAAGAGTTACCAGAGTAAGAGTTCCGGTGATCGCATGTAAGAGTCCACCGGTTGGAATAGGATCAGTGGGCGTAGCCATTGACATGTCATTACTAAGGATTCCAAAGTGCAAGCCCGGAATGCCCTTTTGCAGCACCGTGGCGAGAATACTGACAATTGGTGCAACAGTAACGACTGCACCCAGTGCGACCAAAGCGCTGACAAAAGCATCTTTTGCTGCCTGGCGGCCTCTATTTATAAATGAAAAAGTCGAAGAAATTAAAGCGTAAGCGAGAAAGAATATAAAGGCGTAAGCCAATTTTCCCTTCATTTCAGTTGCGGCCACAAAGAAATATGAAAAGGCGATCGCGGCAAAAAAGAAGCTGAAGCCAATAATTCGATCTCGCGGACTTTTTGCCCAAGGCTTGGTTGGGATCGCTGTAGTACTCATCTGCCTGACTTTCCAGTTGTCTTAACAATTACATTGGCAAGAGCGTTTACGGCGAGAGTTAGCAAGAATAAAATCAGCCCCGCCGCCATCAGCGCTTTAATTTCGAACTCACTTGCTTCACCAAACTTAAGAATGATTAGCGAGGCCACATTTCCGCCGGCGCCAAGGAGTATCTGCCAATTTATCTGGTAGACAATATTTAGAACTGTGTATACAGCAACCGTCTCACCCATCGCGCGACCCAGCCCCAGCATTGCTCCGCCGACTACGCCGCTTCGACCGTGTGGAATAACAACTGCTTTGATCATTGCCCAACGAGTTGCACCAAGTGCAAAGGCTGCTTGAATCCGGTCCAGCGGCGCTTGCGCAAAAATTTCCCGTGAGACCGAGGTAATGATCGGGATAATCATGATCGCAAGCACGACTCCTGCAACAAATGGAGAGCGCGAGAAGAAGTAAGGCTCAACTTCAAAGATTGGAATCCAACCCAAGTACCGATTTATTAACTTCGCCCAGTACTCAACGCTTGGCATCAAAACCAAGAAGCCCCAGATTCCAAAGAGGATCGATGGGAAGGCGGCCATCATGTCGATCACTGCTACAAGTATTTTCTTAAGCCATGCGGGAGCGTAGAAGTTTAAGTAAAGGGCAGATAAAACAGAGATTGGGACAGCGATAACCACAGCAACAAGGGCACAAAGAATGGTTCCGACCAACATCGCAGAAAGTCCAAAGTTGCTTTCCACCACATTTGCCGATTCATCTAAAGTGATCGACCATTCAGCGCTTGTGATAAAACTTAGACCTTCAGCTCTTAGCACTTCAAAGCCACGATATGCCAAGAAAGCTGCAATCAGACCCAAGACCACAAGTGATGAAAGTCCGCCACTTGTCACCACGCCCCGAAAGACTTTATCGGAGCGACGTGGTTCTGTAGAAATCTTGCGCGGACTTGGAATCAAAGTTGCCGTCATATTAAGCAAATTTTCCGGTTACTAAGAAGATTACTCGGCGCGCTACTGATACCGCGTGGTCTGCATATCTTTCGTAATACCGACCAAGCAGAGTTAAATCGATCGCTGTTTCAACTCCGTGTTCCCACGTTGGTGCAATAAGAACTGAAATTAGCTGGCGGTGAAGTAAATCCATCTCATCATCATCTTTTTCAACTTGTGCCGCAAGAGTTGTGTCGCGTGTAGAAATTACTACACCGGTCTTCGCAGCAATTTTCTCTGCAGCAACCCCCATAGATTCGATCAGGCTCATAAGCTGATCTGGAACGGCTGCTGCTGGATGTCGCAAACGCACAACCTTGGCAACGTGATGGGCCAAGTCGCCCATTCGCTCGAGGTCAGCTGACATGCGAAGTGCAGTTACAAGCGCGCGAAGATCTGATGCAACCGGTTGTTGTCTTGCAATAATGTCAATGATGCGTCCATCTAAATCGTGTTGCACGGTATCGATCTTTTCGTCAAAGGTTATGACTTCTTCGGCGAGTGAGAGATTCTTACTCATCAAGGCGTTGGTGGCTTTCGCCATTGAGTCAGAAACCATCACGCTTAATTCAAAAAGGGTTTGTGAAACGCTATCGAGTTCGTCCTGGAATACGGATCTAATTAAAGGCATGGCTGGACGCTAGGTGGAATGGATTAACGGAGTCCCACGGGTAGGTGAACGGAAGGTGAACTGGGCCAAAGTGGCTATAGAGTTTGGGTATGTGGCGCCGCGCTAGGGCAGATGAAGTCAAGAGCCAGCGTGATCTACCCCATTTGCTGATCAGCGCTCTCACCCAATTAGATGGTGCCACCCTTGTACTCGCTCCCGGTGAAGTCCCAATTTTCACCAACACAGAGGCTGAACAGTTAGGAATTCTTCGCGAGGGTCGAATCCAGAGCGAAGAGTTATTGGCATCAATCAGAGTTGTGCGCAGAACAAATGTCAAGCAGACCGGAACAATTGAAATCGCACGTGGACCAATTGGCGAAGGTAAGCGCGAAATTACCGTCACATTGATCCCTTTGAATGAGAATGAATTGGTTTTAGTCTTGCTGCGTGATGAGAGTGAAGCGCAACGAGTCCACGATGTTCGTCGAGATTTTGTAGCAAATATCTCTCACGAGTTAAAAACTCCAATTGGTGCACTTTCACTTTTAAGCGAAGCCGTTCTCGGCGCTAAAGATGATTCAGAATCAGTCTCAAGATTCGCAGCACGTATGCAAATTGAAGCTAAGCGCCTTACAGATTTGGTTCAAGAGATTATTCAATTATCTCGAGTCCAAGATTCAGATCCACTAAAAGAGCCACAGCTACTTTCTGCATCAGCCATCATCAGGGAATCGCTTGATCAGTGCCGGACAACGGCGGATTCTCGCCAAATCTCCTTAACTTTTCAAGAATCTGAAGATGCAATGATTCTGGGTGATCGTGATCAATTGACTATGGCGATTCACAACTTGATTGAAAACGCCATCAATTACTCACCAGCTGACACAAAGGTCGCTGTGAGCGCTTCTGTTGCAAATGACATCATCACCATTTCAGTGACAGACCAAGGAATTGGGATTGCTGAAGCAGAAGTAGAACGAATTTTTGAGCGTTTCTACCGGGTTGATCCCGCTAGATCTCGCGAGACTGGCGGAACCGGCTTAGGTCTGTCAATTGTTAAACACATCATCACTAAACACGGTGGTGAGATTTCAGTCTGGAGCGCTGAAAACGTCGGTAGCACTTTCACAATTCGCCTACCAATCCAATCGCAAAGTGAGGATGACAGATGACAAAAGTACTCATCGTAGAAGATGAAATATCATTTTCAGATGCTCTCTCTTATCTCTTAAAGAAAGAGAGTTACGACGTTGAGGTAGCAGTCAACGGGAAGCAAGCGATCGACTTATTTAACTCATTCGCACCTGATTTAATTCTCCTTGATCTAATGATCCCTGAAGTATCTGGCACTGAGGTTTGCCGAATCATCCGCTCAACTTCACAAGTACCAATAATTATGTTGACTGCAAAGGATTCAGAAATCGATAAGGTCGTAGGACTTGAACTCGGTGCAGATGATTATGTAACCAAGCCGTACTCTTCACGCGAACTATTGGCTCGCATTAAAGCGGTAATGCGCCGCAACTCAGCTGACGCCCACCTTGCTGAAGATGGCCACGAATTGACGCTTGGTCCAATTCGCATGGATCTTGATAAGCATCAAGTAACTGTTAATTCAATCGCCGTAGCATTTCCGCTAAAAGAATTTGAATTGCTTGAATACCTGATGCGCAACAGCGGTCGAGTCTTAACTCGCAGCCAATTAATAGATCGTGTTTGGGGTAGCGATTATTACGGTGATACCAAGACTTTAGATGTCCATATTAAAAGACTTCGCGCCAAGATTGAAGCTGATCCAGCAAATCCAACAATTATTCATACAATTCGCGGGTTAGGGTACAAGTTAGAAATTTAGCCAATAACCCCAGTTGCCAGCGCTATCAGCATCAACGTACCCAGAGCTATTCGATAGTAAATAAATGGAGCAAAACTCTTTGTGGTTACATACTTTATTAACCAGGCAATAACTGCGTAACCAATCAGAAATGCAACCACGGTTGCAACTAGAGTTTCGGGAAGGCTAAAAGCCTGTTCTGTAGCATCTGATCCGATTGCACCGCTTAACTCGTAAAAACCGCTTCCGAATACCGCCGGCAGCGCCAATAGGAATGAGTAACGCAACGCTGCTTCTCGACTGTAGCCAAGGAAGCGACCCATTGCGATAGTTGCACCAGATCTTGATACACCCGGAACAAGTGCCAAGGCTTGGGCTAAGCCGTAAAGCACTCCATGCATCGGAGTTAATTGCTCTAAGCCTCTCTCGCTCTTGCCATATTTATCGGCGATTCCAAGAATCACACCGAAGATAATCATCACCGAAGCAATTAGCCAGAGTGAGCGTAAATCATTTCTAATTACATCTTGACCGAGGTATCCGAGAACAGCGATCGGAAGCGTGCCAACAATTATCAACCAACCCATACGAGCATCGCGCTTTTCTGTAATTTCCAATTGGCGACGAGAAATCTGGCTGAGCCAGGCTTTGAGGATTCGGGCAATGTCTTTTCTAAAGTAGATCAGAACAGCTAGTTCGGTTCCGATCTGGGTGATTGCAGTGAAGGTTGCACCTGGATCTTGATTGGTACCAAAGATCTCGCCGGCGAAGCGAATATGTGCGCTCGATGAAATTGGCAGAAACTCAGTGAGGCCCTGCAAGATGCCAAGAAAAATCGCTTCTAACACGCATTTCCTTTCCAGGCAGAGAGCTAACTAATGTAGAAAGAATAGCGAATACAATAATTAAATGCTGGTACGCACCAATGACCACTTCGGTTTTAAGAAAATAGGCATCATATGAGCGCATCTCGGGTCATCTCTGATCTCAAATCCCTAGCAAGTGCCAGACATGCTTTTGAGCAGCAACGGTTCTATAAAACTTCGCCGGGTGAGTACGGTGAAGGTGATGTATTTCTTGGAATATCAGTTCCAAAAGTAAGAAAAGTTGCGGGCCAATATAGCAATTTAACATTTACTGAAATTGAAAAGCTTTCTAAATCCGACTTCCACGAGGTTAGGCTCTGCGCGCTAGTCATTCTCTGCAATCAGTTTAAGAAGAGTAAAGAGCTGAGTCAGAAGAAATCTATTTTTGATTTTTACATGAAGCAAGTGCTTAGCGGTCGGGTGAACAACTGGGATTTAGTTGATGTATCTGCTCCCACAATCGGGCAGTATTTAGCGGAAACCAAGAATCCAATGCCCGTTCTTAGGAAACTCTCTAAAAGTAAGGATCTCTGGGAGCGCAGAACTGGGATGATCTTTACCTTTGCCTTCTTGCGTGCCGGAGAACTTAACCCAACTTATGAGATTGCCGAACGGTTGTTAGATGATGGCCACGATTTGATTCATAAAGCCGTCGGCTGGATGCTGCGCGAAATGGGTAAACGTGATCCAGCCTTATTAAGAACTTTCTTGACTGAACACTCCAAGGTGATGCCACGAACGATGTTGCGCTATTCCATTGAAAAGTTTTCAGAACGCGAGCGAAAGATGTGGTTAGTGCAGAGTAAATGACCTAATGCGCACTTAGACTCGGCTCATTATGAGTTTGGAATTAGCGCTGCTGCTCGCCTTTATCGGTTTTCTAATCGGCCTTTCCAAGACCTCAATCGGTGGAATCGGCATGATCAATGCCGCACTATTGGCGACGGTATTGCCGGCCAAGGAGTCCACTGGAGTATTGCTTGTTTTGCTGATCACAGGTGACTTATTCGCCATAGGTACATATAAAAAGCATGTCGAATGGCGAGTCTTGCAGAAATTAATTTGGCCAGTAATCGCAGGAGTTTTAGTAGGGGTTTACTTTCTCGCAAGCAGCAGCGATCAATCGCTCAAGAGAACAATTGGCTGGATTGTTTTAATCCTGGTAATCCTTTATCCAATTAATCAGAGGCTGCAAAAGAAAGATTTCGATATAAGTTTGAAATATCCAAAGCCGCTACGAATCATCTTGGGTTCGATAGCTGGATTTATGAGCATGGTTGCAAATTCTGGCGGACCACCGATGAGTATCTATTTGCTGATGAGAAGAAAGACGGTGATGAATTTCCTAGGCAATACCGCTTGGTTCTTCTTTGCCGTTAACATATTTAAATTGCCCTTTACTCTCGGTCTGGGAATCTTGGAATTCAATTCGCTCCAGTACATACTTCCGGCACTTCCTGCAGTTCCAGTTGGTGCCATAGTCGGACGCAAGATTGTCTCGAAGGTAGATCTAGAGCTCTTCCAGAAAATTACCTTGGTGGCCGCCGCAGTCGCCGGCCTCAATCTAATTTTCCGATAACCCGAACTCTGGTTGTGGGATGCCTGACAGGTAACACGGTTTACTAACTATCACCGAGTGATTAGGCTTACGACAAATAAGCGCCTTTAGCGGAGGAAAAATGTCTAAGTCACCATTTCTGTTTATGAAAGAGAATTCTCAGACTGTACTTTGGAATGACTCGGCTGATCCAAAAGAGTTGAAAGAAGCGTTGACCTGGGGCATCGTTGGTGCGACCTGTAATCCAATCATTGCCCTTAGCGCAATTAAGGCAGATAAAGATTATTGGGTTGGGCGCATCAAGGAATATGCAAAGAGCAATCCAACCGCTACGGATGATCAAATCGGCTGGGCCATGGTTAAAGAGCTCTCCGTTAGCGCTGCAAAAATTCTCGAACCTGAGTTTGATAAATACAACGGCCGCAATGGGCGACTTTCAATTCAAACTGATCCACGAAATTTTCGCGATGCGAAAGCGTTAGCTGATCAAGCCTTTGAGTTCTCGCAACTTGCGAAAAACATTATTGTAAAGATTCCTGTTACATCAGAGGCAATCGGTGCATTTGAAGAGGCAACTTATCGCGGCGTTAGTTTGAACGCTACGGTCTCTTTCTCGGTGGCACAGACAATCGCTGTTGCTGAAGCAATTGAGCGCGGATTAAAGCGTCGTGAAGCAGAAGGTTTAGATACCTCACAGATGGGTCCGGTCTGCACAATTATGCTCGGCCGCGTTGATGACTGGGTAAAGGTCTCCGTTGAAAAATCCGGGACTTTAATCGATCCAGGCGTTATGGAATGGGCTGGCGTTGCAGTATTCAAACATGCCCACCAGGTTTATAAGCAGCGCGGTTATCGCACCCGTTTATTGTGTGCAGCCTTTAGAAACCATATGCATTGGAGCCAGATCATTGGTGGAGATGCGGTTATCTCTCCCCCATTTGGATGGCAGAAGAAAATCAATAACTCCGGCATCATCCCTAACCCAAATAGCATTGAAGAACCGGTTGATCCAGAGATTTTAAAGACTCTTCAGACATTGCTAGAGTTCAACAAAATGTATGACCTTGAAGGTTTAAAGGTGGAAGAGTTCACCAACTTCGGCGCCGTTTTACGTACTTTGCGGGGATTCTTGCAATCAGTAAATGACCTGGAAGCCTTCGTTCGCGATGTAACGGTTCCTAATCCAGATAAGTAGAAACGCGTAATGAGTACAAATACGATGAAAATTCAAACCCCTCATCACGATGGAAGCGATCTCTATGTGAGTAATAGCGCCCCCAAAATCAGGGATAAAGTCACTTTAAAAGTGAGAGTTCCAAATGGTTACACTTTTACGGAAGCTTACATTCGTATTTATGAGGATGCTGAACCGCGAACTTACAAACTTGAAGAGACTAGTTCTTCGAAGACCGAGCGCTGGTTCGAAGTCAAAGTCCCAATCACCAATGTGCATACGATTTATAGATTTGTCTTTGTTGGAAATGGTAAATACGAATGGTTAAATGCACGAGGATTATCTGACCACGATGTGCACAGCAACAATGATTTCCAGATAGTTGCCACACCTGCTAATCCAACTTGGATAAGTAAGTCAGTCTTCTATCAAATCTTTCCTGATCGCTTTGCAAAATCAGGGAAAGTAAATCTAAATCCCGATTGGGCCTATCCTCGCGATTGGAATGAACTGCCACGTGGCAGGAGTAAGTACACCGGTCAAGAGCTCTACGGCGGCGATCTATATGGCGTTGAAGAGAAATTGGATTACTTGACCGATTTGGGCATAAATGGAATTTACTTAACGCCTATCTTTCCATCTCGCTCTAATCACAGATATGACGCAACAACTTTTGACCAAGTTGATCCGATTCTTGGCGGGGATAAAGCTTTTAAATCACTAATTCAAAGCGCCAAAAAGAAGAAGATTCGCATTCTGGGCGATCTGACTTCTAATCATTGCGGCGTTGGACACCAGTGGATAATCAAAGCGAAGAAGAGTAAGTCTGCAAAGGAGCGCTCATTCTTTTACTGGGATAAATCAATTAAATGGGGATACGTCGGCTGGTTTGGACTGGAATCACTTCCGAAATTGAATTACTCATCTCAGGCGCTGCGAAGCGCGGTGTATGAAGGAAAGAATTCGATTGTAAAAAAATGGATATCAACCGCATTTGGTATGGCTGGATGGCGCATCGATGTTGGCAATATGACCGGTGTTCAAGGCGCAGAAAATCACCACGTCGAAGTTATGCAAGGCATCCGCAAGGCTATGCAGGAAGTCGATCCAGATTCTTGGTTGGTTGCGGAAAATGGTGACTTTGTTGCCTCAGATTTAAATGGGCTCGGCTGGCAAGGCGCTATGAATTATCAAGGATTCCTGCGCCCATTCTGGAACTGGATGAATCGAAATCCAGAAATCACAGGTGGTTTCCAAGGTCTGCCATTTGCAATGCCGAAGATCGATGGCAAACAGTTTGTGGAATCTATGCAGGAGTTCAATGCATCTATTCCTTGGCGATCATTGACGGCGAGCATGCTTATTCTTGATTCACATGACACTGCGCGTTTTCGCACAGTTGTTCTTGGTGATCGCAACGCACACGAAGCTGCAATGACGATGCTCCTCACTTACCCTGGAGTTCCTTCCATCTTTGCAGGGGATGAGATTGGTCTGGAAGGCTCGTGGGGCGAAGATTCGCGCAGAACCATCAATTGGGAAGATCGAAGTGGTTGGGATGTAGGTTTTCTAGAATCCGTTAAGAAGTTGGTAAAGCTGCGTAAAGAGAGTGATGCATTAATTAACGGTGGGCTTCGCTGGGTAATCGTTGAAAAGGATTACCTCGCTTATCTCAGAGAATCCAAGAGCGAAGCAATCTTGGTTTTCATCTCAAGATCTGCGGCTAAAGCCGAGATTGATTTATCGCAGTACGGTTATGTAGTTGCAGAGACGCTTTATGGTGATTCAGCCAAGGGCGCTAAGTTCAAGATAAAATCCAAGAAAGCTACCCAAGGAGTTTGGTTACTGAAATAAGGATCACTCCTTCAAATTTTTTTAGCGCGCAGTCCAACCATTATCAATTCCGAAGGAAGATCCGGTAATTGAATCTGAGTAAGGACCACACAAATACAGCGCTAGCTGGGCAATCTCTTCCGGTTCAATCAGCCGCTTTATCGCTGCCGGTTGCAACATAACCTCTTCAACGACTTCTGTTTCAGAGAGCTTATTAATTTCAGCTTGAGATTTAATCTGCTTTTCCACCAAGGCGGTGCGAGCATATGACGGAGCGATGGTGTTTGCAGTAACTCCATACGGACCACCTTCTAGCGCAATGGCTTTAGTTAAACCTTCCAGACCGTGCTTGGCAGTTACATATACCGACTTATTTGGGGAAGCCACGTGTCCGTGAATGCTAGAAATTCCAATTATCCTCCCCCATTTTTTAGAGTACATATGAGGAAGAACCTTTTGAGTTAAAAAGAAAGGTGTGCGCAACATCAGCGAGAACATTTGGTCAGCTTGTTCAATAGGAAATTCTTCGATCGGCGCAACGTGCTGAACGCCAGCATTGTTAATCAAAATATCGATTTCTAACGAGCTAGGGAAGTACTTATCAGGCTGGCTCAAATCTGCAACCAATGTTTTGACTTTAAACTGCGACTCAAGTTCTGAGAGAGATTGTGCATTTGAATCTACCGCCAAAACCTCTGCGCCAGCTTCCAGGAAAGCGATTACGCAAGATTTGCCAATTCCACTGCCAGCGCCAGTGATAAGAACTTTTTTGCCGGTTAAAAACTTTGATCCCTCGCTCAACATAATTATATTCTACCTGCAATGTCTATAGCTGTGCTCTTAGGCATAGTCTGAGCTAATTTCAGCCTGCGACTTCCGATGTATGTGGGTGGAGCAATAGCCTGTGCAATATCAATTGCATCTATAACTTTCTTCCTTAATGTTGAAAAGGATCATCTTGACTTTCAGGCGCTTAAATACTACTGTCCAATTTAATTGATTTCTTAACGCCTCCCGCCAAGATACGGTGGATTTTAGGAGTAAAAATGCCTGCAAACTCACGGTTCAATTTCCGCACTCCTTCAAAAACCCTGAAAAGTCCTGGCGGAAATAACGCTGATCGAATCGGCAATACCCAAGTTAAAGCAACCGTTGAAGAAGTGATTGCAGATATCAGACAGCGCGGAGATAAAGCTGTGCGCGAATACTCCGAGAAGTTTGATAACCACAGCGCAGATTCTTATTTGCTAAGTAGTGCTGAGATAGATGCAGTTATGGCTCGAGTACCGAAACAAGTCATCGACGATATAACTTTCGTTCAAACGCAAGTACGTGGCTTTGCTCAGCATCAACTGGCATCGCTGAAAGACTTTGAAGTAGAAACTCATCCAGGTGTTTTTCTCGGACAGAAGAACGTGCCAATCGAATCGACTGGCGCATACATTCCCGGCGGCAAATACCCACTTCTTGCTAGCGCGCACATGACTATCGTCACCGCCAAGGTTGCAGGAGTTAAGAGAGTTGTTGCTTGTACTCCACTTATAAAAGGTGAGATGCCTGATGCAACGATCGCGGCGATGAAACTCGCTGGCGCTGATGAGATTTACATCCTGGGTGGCATTCAAGCAATCGCAGCGATGGTAATTGGAACTGAAACTATCGCCCCAGTAGCAATGATCGCTGGCCCCGGAAATGCATTCGTGGCTGAGGCGAAACGACAACTATTTGGTGAGGTTGGAATCGATCTCTTTGCTGGACCAACCGAAATTCTTATAGTCGCTGATGAAAGCGCAGATCCTTTCATTGTCGCTGTGGACTTACTATCTCAAGCCGAACACGGGCCAGATTCACCCGCAATTTTGATTACTACTGAC
>JAQCAO010000111.1 GCA_027731885.1 Actinomycetota bacterium
GGGAGTCGATCAGAGATGGCTATGTACGCAATTGCGATTAATTTAAGCAGCACCGTGGCAACGCTTATATTTTTTCCCTGAACCGCAAGGACATGGACTATTGCGCGAAACTGCGCCTCTAGTAGAAACCCCTGATTCATCACTAGCGGTATATTGCAGAGCTGTAACATCAGTAGATTTCTCGGTTATGCCAGCTGCCTTGATTTCTGAACCATCACCTTCGACAGTTACTTGAACATTAAAGACTAGGCTGGCTAACTCTTCCTTAATTCCATCCATCATCGCAGAAAATAGTTCGTATCCTTCGCGCTGGTACTCGACCAATGGATCGCGTTGGGCCATGGCGCGAAGTCCAATGCCCTCTTGTAGGTAATCCATCTCGTAGAGATGTTCTCTCCATTTGCGATCCAAAACTGAGAGCAAAACCTTACGCTCGAGCTCGCGCATCACATCTGCACCGAGATCAGATTGACGTTTATCGTAAGCGATAGTTGCATCTTCTAGAATCTGTGCCGTCAAGAATTCTGCATCAATTGCCGAAATTGATCCGACTCTCGCGATTAGTTCTTCTGGGGTAAATGAAATTGGATAAATCAATTTGAGCGCTTGCCATAAACGCTCTAGATCCCAATCTTCACCGAAGTTCTGCGTGGTTTCAGCGTTGACATATGCAACCAAAGTATCTGCAACAAATGTCTGAACCTGTGGTGAGATATCTTCACCTTCTAGAACTAGGCGTCGTTCTCCATAAATCACTTCACGTTGGCGATTCATCACATCGTCGTATTTCAAGACGTTTTTACGAATTTCAAAGTTCTGCGCTTCTACCTGAGTCTGTGCTGAACGAATTGCGTTACTGACCATCTTTGACTCAATAGGTGCATCATCTGGTAGGCCTGCAGCAGAAAGGAATCTCTCCACTAAGCCAGAATTAAATCGACGCATTAGCTCATCTTGCAGTGAAAGGTAGAAGCGAGATTCACCAGGGTCTCCTTGGCGACCAGAGCGTCCGCGTAACTGATTATCAATGCGTCGAGATTCGTGGCGCTCGGTGCCCAAGACATATAGACCACCTAGGGCTACGACTTCTTCGTGTCCTTTAGCTACAGCTTCTCTCTGTTTTGCAATTTCCGCTGGCCACGCAGCTTCATACTCAGTTGCGTTATCAACTGGTGAAAGCCCACGACGTTGCAGTTCAAAATCAGCCATAAATTCTGGATTGCCACCGAGCATGATGTCTGTTCCGCGACCAGCCATATTTGTCGCAACAGTTACGGCTCCGGTGACACCTGCGCGAGCGATGATAGATGCTTCGCGTTCGTGATGTTTAGCATTGAGTACCTCGTGTGGGACGCCCGACTTTTTCAAGAGCGCAGATAGCTCTTCAGACTTTTCTACAGAAACGGTTCCAACCAGAACTGGTTGACCTTTACGGTGGCGCTCCACAATATCTTTTGTGACTGCCATAAATTTACCAAGTTCGGATTTGTAGACTAAATCAGCCTGATCCATTCTTTGCATTGGTCGATTGGTTGGAATTGGTACTACACCTAGTTTATAAATCTGATGGAATTCAGAAGCTTCTGTCATTGCCGTACCGGTCATACCAGAAATTGTCTCGTAGAGTCTGAAGTAATTCTGTAGAGTGATCGTGGCTAACGTTTGGTTCTCATCTTGAATTTCAATCCGCTCTTTGGCTTCCAGGGCTTGGTGTAACCCATCGCTGTAACGTCGCCCGGCCAACATACGGCCAGTGTGCTCGTCAACGATTAAAAGTTCTCCATTCATAACTACATAATCTTTGTCGCGCTTGAAGAGTTCTTTTGCGCGTACCGAGTTATTTAAATAGCCAATCAAAGTAGTGTTGGCCGCCTCATATAAGTTTTCAATCTTTAATAGCTCTTCTACTTTCGCAACACCATTTTCTAAAATTCCAACGGTTTTCTTCTTCTCATCTACTTCATAATGAGTATTGCGTTGCAACTTTTCAGCGATATTGGCAAATTCAACATACCATTTGGTTGCTTTATCTGCGGGACCGCTAATGATTAAGGGTGTACGTGCTTCGTCGATTAAAATAGAGTCGACTTCATCCACAACTGCGAAGAAGTGATCGCGCTGCACGCAATCTTCAAGGGTCCAAGCCATATTGTCGCGAAGGTAGTCAAAGCCAAATTCATTATTTGTTCCATAGGTAACATCAGAGTTGTACGCGGCTCGACGCTCTGAAGGAGTCATGCTATTTACAATTACGCCGACTGATAATCCGAGAAAACGATGTATGCGACCCATCCATTCACTATCGCGTTCTGCTAAATAATCATTAACTGTTACTACGTGGACACCACGTCCAGCGAGCGCGTTTAGGTATGAAGGCAGCGTTGCAACTAAAGTCTTTCCTTCACCGGTGCGCATTTCTGCGATATTGCCACGATGCATTGCTGCGCCACCCATAATCTGAACGTCATAATGGCGTTGGCCAAGTGTGCGCTTGGCTGCTTCGCGAACTACTGCGAAAGCTTCTGGGAGTAGGTCATCTAAGGATTCGCCAGCTTGGTAGCGAGATTTAAACTCATCTGTCTTTCCGCGTAAGGCATCATCACTTAACGCGGATATGGCAGGCTCAAATGAATTGACTTGATCCACAACTTTGCTGAGATCGCGAAGAATTTTTCCCTCACCGGCTCGCATAATGCGATCAAAAATCTGTGCCATTTATCTACCCTTTCGAAAATCAACCCCCTTATCGTAAGGGTTAGCGACGGCGCCTGTTACCGCGCCAATTACCTCAAAGCCTGCGGTACGCAAGGCCCGTATCGCCTCAATAAGGGTCGAACCAGTCGTTACTAGATCATCAACAACAATTACCGGCCCGATATTCCCTGCGGTGACTGGCTTCG
>JAQCAO010000112.1 GCA_027731885.1 Actinomycetota bacterium
CGGGAGATCGTGAAGTTGATCTAAAGCGTTTACAGGCGGGTCTACCTGGCGTAGAAGATTTACGGATATTTGAAGATGCGGCTTTTGTGAACTTCCCAAATTTAGTTAAGGGATATATCGGTCCTCAAGATGCCGCTCAATCAGGAATTACCGTCTATGCAGATCCGCGCGTTGCGCCAGGAACTTCTTGGGTAACCGGTTCCAATAAGAAGAATCGCCACGCACGAAACGTAGTAAATGGCAGAGATTTCACGCCATTTGCTTATGTTGAAGCTGCCGAAATTCGCGAAGGCGACGCTTGCCCAGAATGCGCAACTGCAGTTGTAATTGATCGCGCCATTGAAATCGGCCATATCTTCCAACTCGGTCGCAAGTACGCCGATTCCCTTGGTTTAACGGTGCTTGATCAAAACGGTAAATCTCAAATCGTCACGATGGGTTCTTACGGAATCGGTGTTTCTCGCGCCGTTGCTGCAATCGCCGAGCAGAGTTATGACGAGATCGGCCTTTCTTGGCCAGTTGAAGTAGCGCCAGCAAAAGTTCATATCGTGGCAACAGGTAAAGAGGATCTGCCATTTGATACCGCCCTCGATATTGGAAATAGACTCGAAGCCGTCGGAATTTCAGTGATGCTAGATGATCGCCGTGACCCAAGTGCTGGTGTCAAATTTAAAGATGCTGAGTTAATAGGTATCCCGGTAATTATGGTTGTGGGCAAGTCACTCGCCGACGGCAAAGTCGAACTTCGAAATCGTAAGACTGGTGAAAAATCTGAGGTTGCACTTGCTGATGCGGTTACTTCAGTCAGTGCTTTGATCGCTTCGCTCTCATAAAGTGTTTGCTGACCTTACTCTTTATACACTTGCCTTCCTAGCACTCGCCGCTTTCTCTGCTGGTTTAATCGATGCCATAGCTGGTGGGGGAGGGTTGATTCAACTTCCCGCGTTAATGATTGGATTGGCAAAGTCCGAGACTGTCGTAATCCTTGGAACAAATAAAGTTCCTTCTATATTTGGCACATCTGCCTCAGCTCTAATGTATCGGCGCAATATCAAGACTGATTCCAAATTACTTATCACCATGGCGCTGCCCGCATTTCTCGGTTCTATGGGCGGGGCATCGCTTGCATCATATATACCGACCGAGGTTCTTAAACCGATCGTTGTCTCACTTTTCTACACTTGGAAGAGGCCACAACTGGGCCAGTTGGAAGCGCTTCGACATAGTGAGCCTCTTCGCTTGAAAATCGCTGCGACCGCCGCATTGGTAATTGGATTTTATGATGGGTTAATCGGTCCCGGCACTGGATCTTTCTTAGTTCTGACTTTGGTTGCAATACTAGGCTTCGCCTTTCTATCCGCATCAGCTATTGCCAAGGTCGTTAATGTCGCTACAAACTTAGGCGCGATAATTATCTTCGGAGCAAATGGTGAGATTATTTGGAAGATTGGTCTCACACTGGCGATCGCCAATGTCGCAGGAGGATTAATTGGAGCGCATCTAGCCTTAAAGGGAGGCTCTAATCTAGTTCGCAAAGTCTTCATGGGGGTGACGCTGGCTTTGATCTTTAAGGTAGCCCTCGATACCTTTACAGCAATTAATTAATGTTAAACTAATCTCCTAACACAAGTTAATAACAATTTAATATGTAAGGAGCATCAAGTGTCATTGACGCAAGCAATAACCGATTTAATATCGCCGGCGGTAAGTGAAGCTGGATTCTTTCTAGAAGAAGTTCAAATCGCATCTCCAGGTAGCCATCGCATCATCACCTGTGTAGTAGATGGACAGACACCTCTAAATCTTGATCAAGTAACCGTGGCATCTCGTTTAATTTCAGAACTTTTAGATACAGCAGAATTTATGGGAGAGACCGCCTTCACCTTAGAAGTGACATCTCCAGGTATTGATCGCCCATTAACTCATCCGCGCCATTGGAGAAAAAATTTAACCCGTCTTATTAAAGTGACTTTACTTGACGGGAGCACCACGATAGGTCGACTTACTGAATTCAATGAAAGCAATGCGATTCTAGTTGAGAATATTAAAGGTCGAATAAAAGAACACTCAATTGCATTTGCGGATATCAAGCGCGCTGTTGTTGAAATTGAATTTAATCGTAAGGAATCCAGTGATGAATAAATCGCAGGTGGATGTAGAAGCGCTAATCGCACTGGCTACCCATAAAGAGATTCCGCTTGAGCAGTTAATTACTGAGATCGAAGCAGGGGTGCTTGAGGCTTACTACCAAACTCTTGAACCAAAGCGCCAAGCA
Source organism: Actinomycetota bacterium (assembly GCA_027731885.1). GTDB lineage: Bacteria > Actinomycetota > Actinomycetes > Nanopelagicales > Nanopelagicaceae > Planktophila. Next base: position 2,276 of record JAQCAO010000112.1, read on the forward strand.
CGAGCCACAATCGACCGTGAAAGTGGAGAAATTTCTATCTTCGTTCCCACATTCAATGAGATCGGCGAACGCGTTAGCGAAGATCGTGATGAACCAGAAGGTTTTGCACGCACGGTTAACTTAGTTGTCAGGCAAGTGATTAAATTAAAGATGCGCGCTACTAATGATGCCGAAATTGTTGGCGAATTTAGCGCTTCTGTGGGTGATGTTATTTCTGGCATCGTTCAGCAGGGGCGCGACCCAAAGATGATAAATGTGAATTTAGGTCGTGTTGAAGGGCGCATTCCTCCACAAGAACAAGTTCCCGGTGAAATTTATCAACACGGTGATCGTATTAAGTGCTTTGTAGTTGAAGTAAAGCAGGGGTTGAAGGGTCCAGAGATAATGCTATCGCGCAGTCACCCCGCGCTTGTTAAACAATTATTTGCGCTCGAAGTTCCTGAGATAAAAGATCGTATTGTGGAAATTGTAGAAGTTGCCCGCGAGGCTGGCCATCGCACGAAGATCGCGGTTCGTTCACATCGCGCTGGAGTTTCTGCAAAAGGATCTTTAATTGGTCCAATGGGTGCGCGTTCACGTGCGGTGATGGATGAGTTGCACGGC
>JAQCAO010000113.1 GCA_027731885.1 Actinomycetota bacterium
CTCATCCTTAGTTGAAAAAGATTTAATCCCGACCGTTCAAGAGTTGATTAAGCAAGCTGATGCTGCGGGAGTTAAGTTAGTGCTACCAACGGATATCGTTGTTGCGCCAAAGTTCGCTGCCGATTCATCGTCAACGCTCGTAAGCGCGGATGCGATCCCGGCAGATCAAATGGGGTTAGATATCGGACCGGAGTCAGCACAGACTTTTGCCGCAGCAATCGCAAGATGTAAGACGGTATTTTGGAACGGTCCGATGGGGGTATTTGAATTTCCCGCTTTCGCAAATGGAACAAAGGTTGTCGCTCAAGCGTTAACTCAAGTTACTGGTATTTCGGTAGTCGGAGGCGGAGATTCGGCGGCGGCAGTGCGTTCGCTCGGTTTTGCAGATAGCGACTTGGGCTATATCTCAACCGGGGGAGGCGCATCCTTGGAATACTTAGAAGGTAAAGAATTGCCAGGTCTAACCGCCCTGGGGCTCTAAGAGATGTTCTTTAGTATCGTTGCAGTAATTAACTCAAGGGAGTAACAGATGCGTAAACCATTGATGGCCGGAAACTGGAAGATGAATTTAAATCATCTTGAGGCAATTGCCGTTGCTCAGAAGTTGGTCTATTCCCTAGGTGATAAAGATTACGACGCAGTTGATATCGCAATCATCCCCCCATTTACTGATATCCGATCTATTCAAACCCTGATCGATGGCGATCGCCTGCGCTTGCTTTACGGTGCGCAGGATATATCTCCAGAAGTTAGCGGTGCATTCACTGGAGATATTTCAGGTCATATGTTGGCAAAGCTGGGTTGTACATTTGTCGTTATTGGCCATTCGGAACGTCGTGCAATTCATAAAGAGGACGATGCGCTGATAAACCGCAAGATAAAGGCTGCTCTGGCTAATGAGTTGACGCCAATATTCTGTGTTGGAGAAGAACTTTCAATCCGCGAATCAGGCGCGCACGTATCTCACGTGGTTCGCCAAGTGCGCGCGGGCTTGGAAGGATTTACTAAACCAGAACTTAAGAAGATTGTTATCGCCTACGAACCAGTATGGGCGATCGGAACCGGTAAGACTGCGACTCCAGAAGATGCACAAGAAGTTTGTGCCGCCATTCGTGAAGAGATCGGTTCAATTGGATCTGCCGAAATCGCATCAAATATGCGGATCCTTTACGGCGGTTCGGTAAAGTCATCGAACATCTCCGAAATTATGAAGCAGACCGATGTCGATGGAGCCCTTATCGGGGGAGCGAGCCTAGACCCTGAGGAATTGGCAAAGATCGCCAAGTTCTACGCGGTAGAAAACGGCTAAGCCGCTCTGACTATCTAGTATCCTTTCCATCTATCTCCATCTAATACATTAGGGGTTTTTAATCGTGGTTCTAGCGCTCTCAATACTGTTGGTCATAACTAGTCTCTTGATGATCTTGCTTGTCCTACTCCATAAAGGAAAAGGTTCAGGTCTTTCGGATCTATTTGGTGGAGGAATTTCATCAAATTATGGGGGCTCTAACGTTGTTGAGAAGAACCTTGATCGCATCACAATTGTTGTTGGTGGGATCTGGTTCGGCGGCGTTGTCGCCTTAAGTCTTGTTTTGAAAGGTTAATAAATGGCAAGTGCAATTCGCGGAAGTCGGGTCGGCGCTGGTCCAATGGGCGAAGCCGAGCGTGGCGATCAGATCGAACGCGCCACAGTTTCTTATTGGTGCGGCAATGGACACGAAGTCCGGCCCTCATTTGCAGTTGAAGAGACTGTTGTAATTCCCGCTGAATGGGATTGCCCGAAATGTGGTCTGCCTGCTGGGCGTGACCGAAGTAATCCGCCAAAGGCTGTTGTTAATATTCCGTACAAGACGCATCTTGCCTACGTTAAGGAACGTCGTACCGATACCGAAGGCGCCAAGATTCTCGAAGATGCGCTCCGTAAGCTCCGTGGAGATGACGAGTAATTACAGCGCTTTAGCAGCTTTGATTAGTTGAGATATACCCGCACTGCGCTCTGAAAGATTGAGACGAAGGAGCGGGTATTTTCTTGCCGCAAGCGCGTGTGAATCACCTATCGCTTGCGCCATCAGCAAGGTAGCGAAGGTAAATTCCCGACCCGGAACATCAAAATCTCGCTTAGCAGTTGCGGTTATCTGTAAGAACGAACCGTTCTGTTGTCCACCTTTATGAAATTGCCCAGTGGAATGCAGGAAGCGTGGCCCCCAACCAAATGTAACTGGGCGTCCTGATTTCTCTGACAAGATACTTCGCAGCTCGACAATAGCTGCATCATCTTTGCGATCTAGATAAGCCATAACTGAGATATATCCATCGGAATCAGTGGTTGCAATTAAATTCTTCAACGATGCGGCTAGGGTGTTTCCATCTCCAAATATCTCAACTTGATCATCAATAGCAGATGGGTTGAGCAGAGGTAGTTGATTTCTCCACTCATTTAAAACTGCAGAGGTCGCTTCCTTTGCTTCGGTTACATTTGGCTGATTAAAGGGATCAATTACAAGAGCGGCGCCCATTAGCGCAGTTACCCATTGCCAGAATAAGAAATGCTCGCCCAGCTCGGCGATCACACTCAACTCTGCACCCTGCGCAAAACCTACAGAGAAAGCCCCACCGCTTGCTGCTTCAGTGAAATTCTCAGTAACTATTGGCAGGCGCCCCGCTTCCTCTTTTCCAGTCGATTCAGCGATCAATTGTTCGATCCAATCGGATAACCCCGGAAAATTCGAACCATAATCGGAGAAGCCTAAAAACTGTTCGCTCTGAGTTATTAACAAATAGGCGACATCTAAAGCTACCGCAGGGTCTTCTCTTAAT
>JAQCAO010000114.1 GCA_027731885.1 Actinomycetota bacterium
TTGGATAACGGAGTATTAAACATGCCACCAGCAAGCGCTGCGTGGGTAGCTATTCGCTAACTTTAAAGGGGTAGCGCTACGACAAGTAAAGTTAGCGCTGCCGCATAAAGTGCGCTTTGGCCAAAGATAATGAAGGCAGTTCTGCGATCTGCGGCACGATCTGCTGGATCCGAAACGCGAGATAGTTCACCCATCTTGCCAAAATTAAATGTACCTGCGAAGCCGTAAGCTAAGCAGAACTTCTTGCGTGACTGCACCCAACCAATAGACATTACAAGAAGTGGAATAAAGATACCGAGTCGTGCTTCTCGCGAAGCGCCTATGCTTATAAAAGTTAGAAGAGCAGATATCGATAGAAATAAACCAAGAGCCGCAACCATTCGCCGGCGGTTAATTTCTCCTTTACCTAAATTGCAAGTTCCTGGGATGTAACCCTCTTGTGACAACTAGGCATCCTCTAATTCATCTTCATCTTCATCGATCCAAGCATCTGCGGGAGCATCTTCTTGGCGTTGGGCCCAAGATAGAAAACTTCCTACCGCCTGGAATGCCAGGGCGAGCAGCGCAAAGACTGCAAGGAAGCGGCGGATGATCTTCATAGGAGAAAAATACCGCTTATTGGAAAACTTTTCACTATTTGCCCGCGAGCAACGCCGATTCGATATCTAGCCAAAGGTCGTCAACATCTTCACACCCAACGGATAGGCGAATTAGAGTTTCAGGAACGCTTGCGCTCTCGATCGGCCAGCGACGACGGCGCTCCCAGAGAGATTCAACGCCTCCGAGGCTAGTTGCGTAAGTGATAATTTTGGAAGATTCGCAGACTTTATCTGCCGCTGCAGCGCTGCCAGCGTATTCAAAGGAGACGATGGCGCCAAAGCCCTTCATAAATGCCTCTGCTTTGAAATGTTGCGGATCAGTTGGTAGGCCTGGATATCGCACTCGAGTAACTAGTGGGTGTTGGCTCAGCCGCGTAGCAAGTTCCATTGCATTCTCGCTGGCTCGCTGAAATCGCAATGGAAATGTTCTAATTCCACGCAAGGCTAGCCAAGCTTCAAAAGGTCCAGGAATCGAGCCATTGATTTTACGGGCATCTTCTAACGCTTTAAATTGAATCGGATCATTTGTAGAAAGTGAACCCAGGACGATATCGCTATGCCCGGCTAGATACTTGGTAACTGAATTCATCACGATATCGGCACCCATTGCCAGCGGTTGTTGGATTAGCGCTGTAGCAAAGGTGTTATCGACCGCAACTAAAATATTGCGTGACTTCGCGTGCTTTATCAGCGTCGGTAAATCTGCAACATCAAGTGATGGATTCGTTGGTGATTCAATCCATAATAAATCAGCGCCATCTAGAGCTGCTAAGACTGCATCGGTATCTTCAATTGCGACAAACTTTACAGTTATTTTCTTGGCAGCCGATAGAGTTCCAAGTAAAGTCATCACCCCGGCATAACCTTGATCTGAAGCAACAATTTTTGCGCCTACTGGCAGCGTGGAAAATACCGCGCTAATTGCCGCCATTCCAGATGAGTAAGAAAGAGTTTTGCCACCTTCTAGCGCAGCGATTGCAACTTCTAGGGCAGTCCAAGTTTCATTTCCATATCGCCCGTAGCCGATTGGGCCACCTGCAACAAAAGTTGAGTTAAGTGAAATTGGTTGATTTAGAGCGCTATCTGCGCCAACTTCGGGACGACCAGCAGTGATAGCTATCGTCTCGGGGCGATGTTGCGGTTCTTTGGAAGCCATGGACTAAGCCTAATCGTTTGCGAGTACTGCCATCGCCGCATTATGGCCAGCGATGCCGCTGACTCCTCCGCCACGACGTGCGCCCGCTCCGGCCAAGTAGATATGCGGATCAGCCGTTTCAGATCCCCAGATGAGATCGGCCCCAGAAGAATCGATAAAAGGAAAATCTAGATCGCGGTGAAAAATATTGCCGCGCGGTAGACCAATCTCATTTTCTAGATCTAACGGCGACTTTACTTCGATGGCGAGAGCACCATCCTGGCCTTGCGCTAAGACAGATTCGATCGGATCAAGTAGGTATTGATTTAGACTCTCAATCGCGGCCTTCTTGGCAGATGACTTCATCTCATCCGGTGACTTATCAAATAGCGAAGCCGGTGTATGCAAGCCAAATAGCGTAAGCGTTTGATATCCCTTATCGCGTAATTCGGGCGAGAGAATAGTCGGGTCTGTCAATGTGTGGCAGTACATCTCTAACGGCAGATCCGATGGGATATTGCCTGATTTAGCGCTTCTATATGCCGACTCTAATTGAGAGTAACTCTCATTTACATGGAAGGTCCCGGCAAATGCTAATTTTGGATCTATCGCTGATTTAAGTCGAGGCAGATGAGATAACAACATATTGATCTTCATCTGAGAGCCTTCAAGTAATTCTGGCTTAGCTTCTCCACGAATCGTCGCCAAAGTTTGCGGTGCGCCAGCAAATAATAAATCTCGGGCGGTAAATTTCTCACCCGATAAAGTTGCAACTGACACTCCACTGCGATCACTGTCAATCTTGACAACGCGCGTATCAATTAATATTTCTACACCTGCTGCCAAAGCAACTCGCTTCAACTCCGTTACTAGCGCACCCATCCCGCCTTCTGGCACGCGCCATTGTCCTGTGCCATTTCCAATCAAATGATAGAGAAAGCAACGATTGGCTTGTAAGTCATCTGCAGAAACAAAAGTTCCAATCAGCCCATCGGTTAAGACAACGCCTCTTACCAAATCATCTTTGAAGCGATTGCGAATAACCTCCCCGATTGGTCGCTCCATCAAATAGCTCCAAGTTT
>JAQCAO010000019.1 GCA_027731885.1 Actinomycetota bacterium
CCTTTCAAAGCTTCTCCGAAGATCCACTGACTGTTTGCCCTGAATGCAAGGGTGAGGTTAAAAAAGTTTATTCGGCAGTGGGAGTCGTATTTAAAGGATCAGGTTTTTATAAAACTGATTCGGCAGTTAAGCCTGCTAAACCAGCAGCCCCTGCAAAATCTGAATAATTAATCTTCGTGATGGGGCGGCTTATCCGCTTTGATATCTTCATCACGTTTTAGATCAATATCCTCACGCGGATCTCGTTCATCTTCGGTTATCGCTGGGAATAATTCGCTCATAATAATGCAATAGTACATACTTACGTGGTGTTTATGCGACTTGGATCATTTATTGTTCGCCGCCGCAAGAGTGTATTGATCACTTACATCATCGCAATTCTTGTAGCGGGTGCGATTGGCTCACTCTCCTTTAACCGCCTTGATTCTGGCGGATATTCAGATCTAAATTCGGAATCTGCTAAGGCCGCTGGATACATAACCGATACCTTCAAAGTTCAAGATCCGGTTGCAATTCTTGTCGTCGATACGGGTTCACGTTCTGTTGATGACCCAAACGTGGCGAGCGAAGCGAGATCTTTAGAAAGAGAAGTTGCGGCTACAAAAGGAATTAGTCGAACACTCTCTTATTGGTCAACTAGCGGGGCGCCAAACCTGGCTTCATCTGATCGTAAAGCTGCCTTTCTCTTTATCTATGCCGATATCGAAAATTTTGATTTTGAAGGGTATGGGGCGGTAGGCAAAACCATCTCTGAAAACTTTGACGGTAAATATAAATCACTTGAGGTCTATGCTGGAGGCGGATCAGTCGTTACTAATGCGATTAACTCCAAGATCAAGACCGACCTTTTATTAGCTGAAGGAATAGCAATTCCTTTTACCTTTATCTTGCTCGCCTTTGTCTTCGGCGCACTCGTTGCATCAGCTATGCCACTTGTTGTTGGCGTTGGCGCAATTCTCGGCTCGTTCTTCCTCACATACCTACTTACACAAGTAACTGATGTGAGCGTATTTGCCCTTAATCTCATTACTGGGTTGGGCTTAGGCCTCGGTATTGATTACGCGCTTCTAATAGTCAATCGCTTCCGAGAAGAGATGCACAATGGAAAGAGCATCGAAGAAAGCGCCATTATCACTGTAGGGACAGCGGGCAAGACCGTCTTCTATTCGGGTCTGACTGTAATGGTCACACTTAGCGCGCTCTTACTCTTTCCGCTGAACTTCCTTAAATCTTTTGGCTATGCCGGTGTAATGGTCACACTCTTTGCAATCTTTGGCGCTCTTATTCCACTGCCTGCGCTTCTGGCAATCTTAGGTAAGCGCATTAATAAAGGTGTTATCCGTAAAGGTGGCCTAGCGCCGAAAGAAGATGGGCGTTGGGCAAAAACTGCACGCACTGTCATGGCGCGCCCAGTTCCGATAGTCGCGGGCTCGCTTGCACTGCTCGCTGTTATGGCGCTGCCAATCGTAAATATTGCCTTCGCACAAGTTGATTCGCGAGTACTGTCCGCATCTGATCGTGCAGCAATTAGTTCTCAAGTTATTGAAGATCGATTCGCAAGTTTTGAAGGTAGCCCCATCGAAGTAATTCTCCCAGATGGCGCTGGTCGTGAAAGTTCTCTCAACTCATTTTTAACACGGGCGAAATCTGTCGAGGGAATTACTCGCGTGGGTGAAATTGAGTACTCCGGAAAAAATATCCGGGTACAAGTGATCCCTGGTACAAGTTCACGATCACTTGATGCCGAAAGACTTATCAAAGAGTTACGTGCACTTGAAAAACCAGAGGGACTTCTAATTGGAGGAGTTGCAGCTGACTTCACTGACTCACAAGGTGGCATCGCTCGAACGCTTCCATGGGCACTTGGTTGGATCGGCTTTGCAGTCTTTATACTCGTCTTTATTTTTACCGGATCGATAATTTTGCCGATTAAGGCAGTTCTTCTCAATGGTTTATCTCTCGTTGCCACACTGGGTGTCATCACCTGGATCTTTATCGACGGAAATCTCAAGTGGCTCGTCGGTGATTTCACAGTTACCGGCACGTTAGATACCGGATCGGTAATTTTGGTGGCAGTTGTTGTCTTTGGTCTATCAATGGATTACGAACTCTTCTTGCTTTCACGTATCCGAGAAGAGCATCTTGCTGGTAAATCAAATATTGAAGCCGTTGCAGTGGGGCTGCAGCGCTCTGCTCGCATTATTACCGCAGCAGCACTTTTGCTGGCAGTTGTATTCGCCGCTTTTATGACAAGTGGAGTCACATCTATCAAAATGCTTGGCTTCGGAGTCGCCTTCGCAGTCCTTCTTGATGCAACTCTCATTCGCGCACTTCTTGTCCCTGCCCTCATGCGCTTATTTGGTGAGCGCAACTGGTGGGCGCCTAAGAGTCTTCGCAGATTTACTCTGACTCACTAGGAGGGCTTACCCTAAGACCATGGATCTCATCGCAACCCTGCAATGCGCAGATCAGCCTGGCATTGTTCATGCGATGACGAGCGCAGTTCTTAACTGCGGTGGAAATATTATTGAGAATCAGCAATACACCGATCACCCTACAAACACTTTTGTTATGCGCACTCGCTTTGAAACATCACAAGGTATGGCGGCAGCGCAAACGAGTCTCAAGAGTGAGCTAGGAAAGTTCTCACCAATCCTGCATATTCGTGAAACTGCAAAAAAGCCGCGCGCGCTTGTTATGGTTACGGCAGAGAGCCACTGCCTGCGCGATTTAATGTATCTGCTTGAACTCGGCGAGCTTCCAATTGAAATTCCACTAGTTGTTTCTAATCGTCAAGATCTGAAGCCACTCGTTGATTCACACAAAATTCCTTTTACGTACCTGCCAATTGACGCAGCCAACAAAATGGCACAAGAGAAAAATCTGATCGCTAAAGTAAAAGAGTTAGAGATAGATTTCGTTGTCTTGGCCCGTTATATGCAGATTCTTTCCGCAGATTTTTGTAAGGCTATGCCAGGAAAAATCATCAATATCCATCACTCGTTCTTACCTGGATTTAAAGGGGCAAAGCCCTATCACCAAGCGCATGAGCGCGGCGTCAAGATCATTGGCGCTACGGCGCACTTCGTCACCGCTGATTTAGATGAAGGCCCGATCATTGAGCAAGATGTTGCCCACGTGACGCATTCTGCTACACCAGATGAGTTAATTGCACTTGGCCGCGATATTGAAAGACGGGTTCTTGCCAAAGCGGTAAAGCTTTATGCCGAGGATCGCATATTTATTGTTGGACAGCGCACAATTATTTTTAGTTAATTCCAATTATTTGTGTCCCCGGCGGGAGTTGAACCTGCGACCTACCGCTTAGGAGGCGGTTGCTCTATCCACTGAGCTACGGGGACCTACGGGAAAATCACTTTAACTTGGCAAAGGTTATCTCTATCGCTAACCTTGGAGTAACACGCTCAATATCGGCCGTGTGGATTAGAGAATGAAAGGCCACCCATGAAAGCGCTCGTTATCGGCGCAGGCGGAGTTGGTAGGGCAATTGCAAATATCGCATCACGACGTCCATTTATCTCCTCAATGGTTATCGCAGATCGCAACCTGTTACGCGCAGAAGATGCTGTAGCAAGAGTTAAAGACCCTCGTTTTTCTGCGGCTGAAGTAAATGCTGCTGAGTTGGAAGATATTCGCGCCTTAATTCGTAAGGCGAACCCAGATATCGTAATTAATGCGGTAGACCCTCGTTTTGTAATGCCGATTTTCTTGGCCTGTGAAATCGAAGATAAGAATTACATGGATATGGCGATGTCGTTGTCTCGCCCTCATCCACAGTATCCAAATTCTGAAACCGGTGTGAAGCTGGGAGATGAACAATTTGCGCGCGATTGGAACTGGTGTGAACGTGGTATATACGCACTCGTAGGCATGGGTATCGAGCCTGGAATGAGCGATGTCTTCGCTAAATACGCATCAGAGCATCTCTTCTCACGTATCGATGAAATAACCGTTTTAGATGGATCCAATTTAATCGTTGAAGGTGCAGACTTCGCGCCTTCATTTTCTATTTGGACCACAATCGAAGAGTGTCTAAATCCACCGTTGGTTTGGGAAGATGGTCGGGGCTGGTTCACGACTGAACCATTTAGCGAACTTGAGATTTTTGATTTTCCAGAAGGAATCGGGCCGGTGGAATGTGTGAATGTGGAGCACGAAGAAGTTGTTCTGATTCCGCAGAAAGTCGATGCTAAGAAAGTAAATTTCAAGTACGGGCTCGGTGCGCAGTTCATCACAACTTTAAAGACAATTAATATGCTTGGTTTAGATCGTAAAGAAACGGTGGAAGTACAGGGCCACTCAGTTTCACCTCGCGATTTATTAGCGGCATCACTTCCGGATCCAGCAACACTTGGTTCGCGCATGAAGGGTAAGACTTGTGCAGGAACTTTGGTTAAGGGTTTAGATAAAAACGGTAAGCCATACGCTTGCTACATGTATAACGTGGTCGATAACGAATGGTCAATGAAAAATTATGGTGATCAGGCAGTGGTTTGGCAGACTGCAATAAACCCAGTTATCGCTATGGAGTTATTGCATCGAGGTACTTGGAAGCCTGAAGGTGTAAACGGCCCTGAATGGTTTGCCGCTAAACCATTCCTTGATTTACTTGAAGAATATGGCACCAGCTGGCATATCCGTGAAGAATCTAGCGCTGGAATCTCAGTCGAGGAGTTAGCCATTTAGCCAGTGGTGAACTCAAATGGCTAAAGAACTGCAATTTGATGTCGTAGTCATCGGATCTGGTTTTGGCGGATCAGTAACTGCGCTTCGCTTGCGGGAGAAGGGTTATTCAGTTGCCGTCTTGGAAGCTGGTAAAAGATTCGCAGATAAGGATTTTCCTAAAACTTCTTGGCGGGTAAATAAATTTCTCTTTGCTCCACAACTGGGATGTTATGGAATCCAGCGAATTCATTTTCTGCCTGATGTCTTAGTTCTTGCTGGAGCAGGCGTTGGAGGAGGCTCCCTGGTTTATGCAAATACTTTGTACCAGCCAGGAGATAAATACTTTCAAGATCCGCAGTGGGCGGATATCACTGATTGGAAGCGCGAACTGGAGCCTTGGTATGACCAAGCGCGAAGAATGTTAGGCGTTGAAGAAAATCCTTACTTCTCACCGAGTGATGCCGCGATGAAAGTTGCCGCCGAGAAGATGGGAGTGGCAGACACTTTTAAAATGGCTCCACTCGGAATTTACTTTGGTGCCGGCGAAGGTAAGGCTGCAAGCGATCCCTATTTTGGCGGCAAGGGTCCAGATCGAGTGGGCTGCACAAATTGCGGTGAATGTATGACGGGTTGTCGCCACAACGCCAAGAACACGCTGCCGAAAAATTATTTGGGGTTAGCTGAAGACGCTGGCACACAAGTATTTCCACTAACAACTGTCGCTGAATTTGCAGAGCGGGCGGACGGTAGATGGGAAGTAAAAACTGAAAAAACCAATAATTGGGATGGGTCGCGCGGCGCTACTTTCGTTGCAACCGAACTTGTAATCGCTGCTGGAACTTTTAATACCCAGAAACTTCTGCATAAAATGAAGCGAAAGAACTTGCCGAAACTTTCCGATCGATTAGGTGAACTATCTCGAACAAATAGTGAGGCGCTAACAGGCGCTTTAATGAATAGCCGTGAAATTGATTTTAGCCGAGGCGCTGCGATTACCTCTTCATTCTTTCCTAATGAGAGCACCCATATAGAGCCGGTGCGTTATGGCAAAGGCAGTAATTTCATGGGGATGTTGCAAACAATAATGACTGATGGATTTACTGGAAAAGAACGGCGTAAGCATTGGTTAAAGCAATTTATTGCCCGGCCTTCGCTCTTGGCGCGCATCATAAATGTGCGCCACTGGAGCGAAAAAACGGTAATTGCGCTGGTAATGCAAGATGTAGATTCTTCGGTAACTGTAAAAGGCAAGCGTGGAATTTTTGGTTTTAAATTAACTTCAAAGAACGATAGCGACCATCCAAATGCGACTTATATTCCTGCTGCAAATGAAGTGGTGCGACATATTGCAAATGAATATGGCGGAATCGCTGGCGGACATATCGGTGACTTAATTAGCGCACCGTTTACCGCTCATTTTGTGGGTGGGTGTGTAATCGGTAGCGATGTTAAGTCTGGAGTGATTGATGCATATCATCGTGTCTTTAATTATCCGACACTACATATCGTTGATGGCTCGACTATCACCGCGAACTTGGGAGTCAATCCATCCCTAACAATTACCGCCCAGGCAGAACGCGCTATGTCGCTCTGGCCCAATAAAGGTGACTTAGACCCACGTCCCGAACAAGGCGTCCCTTACAAGTATCTTCAACCTGTAAGACCTAATAACCCGGTTGTGCCTATCGGTGCATACGGCGCACTGAGATGATGGAGGCGTGATGAGAAATTGGGCTTTAGTAACTGGGGCATCTTCGGGAATCGGTGAAAGTTTCACCAGATTATTAGCCGCCGCAAATTTTAATTTGGTCTTGGTCGCCCGTGATGAAGTTAGGCTAAATGAACTAGCCGCCGGGTTAAAAGAAAAGTATGGAGTCGATTCCATTGTGATCGTGGCAGATTTAGCAACCGAATCTGGGTGTTTCAAGGTTGAAGAGTTTATTTCTAATAATGAAATTGAAGTCTTGGTTAATAACGCTGGCTTTGGAATTAATAAACCGTTCACGGTAAGCGATTTGGCAAGAGAAGAAGAGGTTTTAAAGGTCTTGGTACGAACCCCGATGCGGCTGATGCACGTTGCGCTACCTAAGATGAAGGCCCGAAACTCCGGTGTGATCATCAATGTCTCGTCGGTCGCCAGCTTTATCGCGGGCGGGGCTTACAGCGCATCCAAGTCATATTTAACAGTTTTATCTGAGTCACTTCATACCGAGTTATCTGCAACCAATATAAAGGTTTCGGCGCTTTGCCCTGGATTTACTCGAACAGAATTTCATCAGCGCGGCAGGATGAAGATGGCTGGGCTTCCACAATTTATGTGGCTTAATTCCGATGCTTTAGTAGCAAAGGCTTGGAAAGATGCCCTCGCAGGTAAAGCGGTCTCGATACCTGGATGGCAGTACAAACTTTTAGTTGGATTTATCTCTCTTATGCCAAGGTCGCTGGTTAAGCGTGTGGGAATGAATCTTCGGGTTAAACAGAGATAATTCACACGATTTTCTCCGCTTACATCCATAATCTGGCTCTGGCAATTCGCTAAGATTTGCTCATATCCGATGGAGGTCTTTATGTTTCGCAAAGTTATCGTGGCATTAGGTTCAGCAGCTCTTGTTGCCACCTCAATCAGCGTTGTGCCAGCTAACGCCGTAACTAAGATCAGCAATGGCGCCGCCTGCAATAAGAAAGGTGCGACAACCAAGGTTAAAAGTTCTACTTACCGCTGTGCCAAGAATCCTCTTGTAAAAAAAGCAAAGTTAACTTGGCTATCGGTTGATTGCATTAACACTGCAAAGACTTATAAAAAAGCTCTCGCAAATTTGCCGAAGATTAAAACAGCAACAGATGCCACCGTTGCGAAATTAGATGCTGATATCGCAAAGCAAGCTCTGCAAGACGAAAAATCAAGCCAGTTGATCCCGGAATATCGTGCAAAGATGGAATCAATTACTGCGCTCTTAGATGTCTTAAAGGCAGATACCGCAAACTTAGTGAAGAACAAAAAGATAATTGATAACTACACCTCTGCAGTTCGAAATTACGATGCTGCAATTAAGGCATACACGGCTGTGGGCACACAAAGTAAACGCAGTAAGACAGCGCGCGAACAAGCGCTACTGCAATACGAAAACTCAAAGGAAGATGTTAAGGGCTCACGCAGCATGGCTAAATTGATCTGCACCAAAGGTTTTTAAGAGTCAGATCTTAGGATTCCCCTATTAATACTTGAGGTTCTTCTCCCTTAACTTTTGTTGGTGATAATCCACCGAACTGCTAAGTGGTTGCCTATCTATCTAGTAGTTACGCTAATTGTGCTCCGCACTTTTATATCCCAACCGACAATCGCTATCGATTTAATCTTCTACAATGCAATAATTCTTCTGCTGGTAATCGCTCTCTTTCAGGCACCACTGCATAACGATCCGCTGGCAATTACTTTCTTTATATTGGCCACGGCTGCTTGGGGTATCGGATCAACTACTTCCAGCTTGAGTCAATTCTTCGACTTTACTAGGCACGAACAATTGGTCTCCAATATTGCTTATTCCGCCTTCTATCCTTTTGCATTTATCGCCATTCCACGAGCAATCGGCAGAGGAAAAAAGTTACAACCAATAGAACTACTGGATGCCGCCATCTTTGGATTGGGTTTTACCTCAATTATCGCTGCATTGTCGCTCAAACAATTGGTGGGCGAGTCAGACCTGGGATATTTTTTCTCACTCCTTTATGCCATCTGCGATATCGCTTTAATTGTCATAGTCCTAGCCGGTGTTGCGCTCTCCAACTTTTCAATGCGGTTGTTGCTAATTGTGATTGGAATTTTTGCATTCACTTTAACTGACTTCTATTACCTGTGGTCGCAGATCCAAGGCACATATCAATTCGGCCAATTTAGCGATCTCGGGTGGTTGATCGGTTTTGCGTTACTCTCGCTCGCGTTCTGGTACAAACCAAAACAGGATAGCTCGCAAGGTAGGATCCATCCAGCTCTTATTGCAATTTCAATTTTTATAAGCCCGGCGCTTCTGTCAGCGATCGCCCTGCGTCCCGCGTACTTTCCTACTTATGTAGTGATTCCGACAATCGCCACACTTTTGTTGGCATTCATCCGAATGACTCTGGTAATTAGACAGGCTAACAACTTAGGAGAAGAGAAAGTCTTGGCTCGCACCGATGAATTAACTGGTTTGCCCAATCGGCGCAGACTAATCGCGGAGTTATCTGCATTTAAAGATGTGGAGGGAGCGCTTCTTCTCTTAGATTTAGATGGATTCAAACCGGTCAATGATCGATATGGACACGAAATGGGCGATCGCATCTTGCGCCAGGTCTCGCAGCGCTTTAGCCGCTCACTTCCGAGCGGTGCTATTTTGGCAAGGCTAGGCGGCGATGAATTTGGAGTTATTGCGGCTGGTACTCAAGAAGCAACGTTGGAGTTAGCTAGCGCGTTGAAAGCATCTTTAAGTTATCCATTTATCTTGGATGGTAAATCAATCTCAATTAGCGTCAGTATCGGACATGTGCGAAACGACGGTAGCGCTGACTTACTGCAACGAGCTGACTTGGCTATGTATGAAGCTAAACGATCTAGCGCGGAGGCTCGGGCTTATCAGCCTTAATCTCTTGCAAGCGGGCGAGTGATTCCAGTCTTTCTAGTGAATGGTCGACTATCCGTTCGCAATATCCCTTTGAATAACCATCTAGATATAACCAAGGTTCGTGAATTTCTGCAGCTGCTAAGTGAACTAGCTCTGGAACATATTTGCGGATGTAATCGCCATTTTCATCAAAGCGTTTTCCTTGTTCAATGGGATTGAAGACGCGGTAATAAGGAGAGGCATCTGTGCCGCAGCCAGCAGTCCATTGCCAGCCGTGGGCATTTGAGGCAACGTCGTAATCAACTAAATGATCGGCAAAGAAGCGTTCTCCTAGCTGCCATTCAAGGTGTAAATCTTTAACTAGAAATGATGCGACCACCATTCTGGTCCGGTTGTGCATCCATCCCTCAAGAACCAACTGGCGCATGGCTGCATCAACAAAGGGGTAGCCGGTCTTGCCCTCACACCAAGCTTTAAATTGCGCACCTGGTTTGTCATATCGCATCTCACTAAAGCGCGGTGCATAGTAATCGGTATCTGTATTTGGATTGTTAAATAGAACATCGGCATAAAATTCGCGCCAAGCTATCTCTTTGCGGAAAGTATCGTGCGCTTTACTCTGGCCAAGATTTGCTAAGAGAGTTCGGGGATGTATCTCACCAAATTTCAGATAGGTACTCATCTTTGATGTGTCATCAATACCGGCAAAGTTTCTATTTTCATCGTACTGATCTAAACCACTCTTTGAAAAAACTTTAAATCTTTCTAGCGCAGCTTTCTCACCTGCTGCGATTATTTGAACACCTGGTGGCGTTGGAAAGTCAGGAAAGGCGCGAAACTTATCCGGTGGAATTGGCGCATTTATCTTGCTTGGGGTTTTTGCTGGTGCACGGAAACCATGTGTAAGCCATGCGCGATAGAAAGGTGTGTAGACCCGATAAGGCGTGGCATCGCTAGGCTTTAAGACGCGACCTGGCTTTACCGCGTAAGGGCTGCCGGTTCGGATCAGGTTTATTCCGGCAGATTCCACTCGCGTATCTCGGGCAGCGCCATATCTTTCATACTCATCTGAAATATGGACTTCATTAACTTTATATAGATCAATTAGCTCACGAAGTACTTCGACTTGATCGCCTTCAATAATATGTAACTTGTTTCCAAGAGATTGATCTAGCGCTCGTAGTGATTGACCCATGTACGCCAGTAATTTATCGCCGGCTTCAGCAATTTGCGCTTTATCAAGGATAAATAGTGGGATTACTTCATCACTAGATTCGATCGCTGCTAAAAGGGCGGGGTTATCGCCGATACGTAGATCTCTGCGAAACCACATGATGTTGCGGCGTGGAACGGACATTGCACTATTGTCGCACTATGGAGTTGGTTAAGAGATATCAGATCCGTGGGGTGCCCGGAGAAGTCTCGCGCTTTGATTTTGCCGGTCGCACCGTTGAGATATGGGCCCCGCAAGAGCAAAGTAGCCATCTCCTTCTGGCACATGATGGCCAAAATGTCTTCGATGGCAAGACTTCAACTCATCGTGGAAAAACTTGGGAGATGGCCCAGCGCGCCTACAAAGTAAGTCACGAGACTGGAGTTGTTCCTCCAGTAATTATTGCAATTTGGCATAGCTCGACAAAGGCAGACCCTATGGGTCGCGCCAAGGATTTATCACCGCAAAGATTTTTCCAAGAAGATGTGCCAGAACATCTTCCCAATATTTCTCAATCAGATCTAAAACTTTTACGTGGGGATAAATATCTAGAAAGTATTTTCGGTATTTATGTTCCACAATTGCTCAATATGCTGCAATTAGAAATAGCGCCAAGTAATACCGCATTAATTGGCTCGAGTATGGGCGGACTTTCCACTCTTTATGCAGCACATAAACACCCAGATAAGTTTAAAACTGCGCTTGCCCTTTCACCACATTGGGTGATTGGTGGTAACTCTTTGGTAAACAGAACTGTCGCCGAGCTCCCCCAGCCGGGTAGCCACAAGATTTGGATGAGTCGCGGGACAAAAGCGCTAGATGCCGAATATGAACCGTTCCAAGATTTGGCTGATAGCTTAATGTTGCAAAAGGGTTATCGTAAAGATATTGATTTCGTAAGTAAGGTCTATAAGAAGACCGGACACAATGAAGCCTCTTGGGCTAGTTATTTAGATCAACCACTGCGCTTCTGGTTAAAGGGTTAGATCTTTACCTTTACGATTTTGGAAAGCTGTACCTTATTTTTGCCATCAACTGTCGCAGCCACAATTTCTACAGTACTGCCCTTTTTATAATTCTCAGGGTGTAGATAAACGCGATATAGCCCGCCTTTAGTCTCATTGGTAGCAAATGTACGTCGGTCAGCTGTGCCGATCGTCTTCCACTTTCCACCTTTAACGCGCGCGCTAAAGGTCAGCTCTAAATAGCCACTTCCAGGTACCTGAATAGAGACCTCTCTCCACCCCGAAGGAAGTGAGGTTTTTGTGATCTTTGGAGCTGATAGTTTGATTGCGGCGCTATTGGTAATTAAGTTCTTAGCTTTAGCTACGCAGTAACTTCGCTGCGGTAACGCAATCTTGATTTGACTATCGCTGGTAATCGCACAGTTTCCAGATAAGAGATCCCATTCGCTCTTATTAGAAGCGGTTTTAAACTCTGCATCGGTGGGTGAATCTTCCCCATTTAAGGCGATAATGTACTCGACTCCATTTAAGTAACGCGTGGCAATAAAGAGCCCACCTTTTGCAGAGCGCACTTGTTGGGTGCCGTTACGTAACGCTGGATTGGTAGCAATCACTTTCTGCAACTCTGTAATTTGATCTTCTAATGGGTTGCGAGTATCAAATGCGCTAGCGCTCTTTATGGCTGTTGAACCGATGCGCACTTCATCTTGCCAATCGACAACTTGAGTAGCAAACATATCTTGACGCGCTTTTTTATCTCCCCCGCTGCCGGTCATTCCTTTCTCATCTCCGTAGTAAAGAACTGGCCCACCGCGAAGTAAGAAGAGAGCGGCGTTAGCCAGCTTGGCACGTTCTAATAAAGTTTGGCTCTCACCAACTGATACCGCGTTATTTAAGAAGTATCCGATACGCCCCATATCGTGATTTCCTAGAAAAGTCGCCAACCCATAAGCGCTAGTTGTTGATGTTGTGTACAAGTCATCGCGATTAAATAACTCTGCTAAGGCCTGGGCAGAGACTCCAAATTGCGCAAAGCTCTTTACTTGTTTTTGAAAGTCAAAATCAAGGACGCTCGGAACCTGCCCGCCAGAAACATAGGTAGATAAAGTCTGCGCATCGGTATCAGCGGCCTCACCAAAAATTGGAAAATCTCGCTTGTCCGCGGCAAGTGCTGCCGACTGAATCTTTGGGATAAAGGCCTTCCAGAACTCTGGATTTACGTGCTTAAAAGTATCGATGCGCATTCCATCAATATCAAATTTGGTAATCCAGTCAACCCAAATATCGATCAAGCCGCTGACAACCTTCGGGTCTTCCGTCTTCAGATCATCTAAACCATAGAAATCGCCATCCAAAACTGGATTGCCGTTTATCGGATTGTTTCCTAAATTGTGATAATTGCTAAGTAAATTGAGCCAATCAGGTTTTTTTATATTTGCTTCGGCGGCGCTAACTACTGGTTTCCCATTTTCATAATAAATGACATCAGCGGTGTGATTTACAACCACATCAATTATTACCTTCATGTCTAACTTATGCGCACCAGAAACCAGCTCTTTAAAGTCTTCCTCACTTCCTAGATGCGGATCCACAGTTGTAAAGTCCACGCCCCAATATCCGTGATAGGCGGCGGAGTCCCCTTGTACATACTTCTGAACAACTGGCGGAGTAATCCAGATAGAAGTAAAGCCCATCGCCTTTATGTAATCCAAGCGCTTAGTGATCCCTTTGAAATCACCGCCGTGCCACCAACCGATGTCATCTGGAGCAAAGCCGCTCACTGATCTTGACTTATTAGAGCCGCCATAATCATTGCTGGTATCGCCATTTTCAAAGCGATCAGTCATTATGAAGTACACAGATTCATCACTTTGTGGGCCACGCACGACCGGCTTGATAAATTTAGAGTTTGGCTGTGCAAATGCAGTTGATGATGTGGCTAGCGCAAGTGAGATCACAAAGACGCTAAAAAAACTAACTTTTTTCAAATCAACCCTTGGTTGCGCCTGCAGTTAGGCCACCGATAATAAAACGTTGCATTGATAAGAAAACTATTACGAGTGGAATCGAGGCGATGATTGAGCCTGCGGCAAATGGGCCCCACGTTTGCGTAAATTGCCCGCCCACAAATTGTTGCAGACCTACCGCAACAGTTCTTCTCTCGACATCCTGCAAGAAGAGAGATGCGAGAATAAATTCATTAAAGGTTCCGATAAATGAAAGCACACCAATAACCGCCAGTACCGGAGCGGCAAGAGGCAGGAAGATTAACCAGAAAACTTGTGGAACTGATGCGCCATCTAGTCTTGCGGATTCATCAAGTTCAAGTGGGATCGTGTCTAGGAATCCTTTAAGGAGCCAGACGTTAACGCCAAGTGCGCCACCGATATAAATCAAATAAAGACCCCAAATACTGCCGAGTCCAAAGGTTGGTGTTACTAAGAAAACTTGTTCCATTATTACATAAATCGCTGTTAGAGAAAGGAAGCTTGGAAATACTTGAATCAGAAGTAGAGCTTTAAGACCAACTTTTCGTCCTTTAAATCGCAAACGGCTAAAGGCAAATGCTGCAGCAGCACCTATCGCTACTGAGGTAACTGCGGTTGCGGTGGCGATTATCAAAGAGTTCTTCATCCAGGCCCAATATGGAACTGTCGGATCAGTAAATAAAAGCGCGTAATTATCTAGAGAAAATCTTACTGGCAGTAATGAGTCAGAGGATATTCCTCCTGTTGGATCAAATGAAGTAACCAGCACAACATAGATCGGGAAGGCTGTGAAAAGTACCAGTGTTATCGCTAGCGCATGCCTCCACAAATTACTTCTTCCTAGTTTTTTACTCATAGCGTTTCCATTATCTTAGATTTCCTTAAGGTATACATTGACAGGCTTCCGACAATTACAAACATCACCATTGAGATTGCACTCGATAGACCTAGATCTTGAATATTTGACCCAAAGGCGGTCTTGTAGGCGTAAGAGATAAGGATATCGGTGGCACCAGCGACCTCACCTTCAACTGCATTGGTTGGCCCACCACCTGTTAAGAGATAGATGATATTAAAATTATTAAAGTTAAAGGCAAAACTTGCGATTAGAAGCGGACCAAGTATCTGAAGCAGCAAAGGAAGTTTAATGGTGTAGAAAGCTTGCTTCTCAGATGCTCCATCAATAGAGGCAGCTTCTTCTAACTCCTTTGGTATTGATTGCAGCGCACCGCTTCCGATTAAGTACATGTATGGGAAGCCCAGCCAGAGGTTTACAAGTATCACAGCAAACTTTGCCAGCCATGGACTATCGAACCAATCAATATTAAGCCCCAAGAGCGTATTTATCGCTCCATATTCTTTATTGAACAAACCTCTCCAAATAAGAATGCTCATAAAGCTGGGGATTGCATATGGCAAAATTAAAAATCCGCGATAAAACCTGCGGAACTTAATCGGCACTTCTAAGGCAAGAGCTAGCGCCATTCCGACTGCAAAGGTTGTAGCGACGGATAGGACTGCGAAGGCGATAGTCCAGATAAAGACCTTGATAAATGGATCCCGGAGCCTCTCATCGAATAAAAGTGATCTGAAATTGTCAACGCCAGAGAATGTTCGCCACCCTGGATCTAAGCGCGAAGTTGGATCATCCTGGGTGACAAAATTTCCATTACCGTTATCAATATAGATAATTCCGAGTTCACGATCTTCAAGTTGGTCCGTGGCAGGGTCGTAGAAAACGTTCTGAATTAACCTTGCCGCCACATCTGAGCCCTGCGGTGCGGCAAATGAACCATCTCCAAGTGGGAAGCGAAGGGCGGTGATAATCGAATCTTCATTGGCAAACTCATCGTCAGTCAATGGCTTAATTCCATCAGCGCCGGTGATAAACCCTGAAATATCTCGGGAGATTTCTGATTCTTTAGCGGGCCTTACCCCGCTTTCATCTGCATATAAAACTTCTCTACTTATTTGATTCTCTAATATTCCCGCGTATTTTCCATTGCTGGTCTTTCCGAGAAAGAGATCGTAGGCGGTACCTTCGGCATCTGAAACGATACCGTTATTAATTATCTCCGTAAGCGCAGCGGCCTTCGCGATTTCATTACCGGTTTTAAAGTTAAAAGTGGACATCAAAATTGTGTACCCAGTCGGGGTAACCACAAATATTGAGAAGAAGATTAAGCCAACCGCCAAAAACTTTAGCGGGAAAGCACCTTTAGTCATAAAGGAGTAATTCAAGAAGATCAGCGCAGCGGTGACTACGCCGGCGATAATAAATGAGTTTCTATT
>JAQCAO010000020.1 GCA_027731885.1 Actinomycetota bacterium
AGAGTTAGAATGCGCTTATGAATCCGCAGAAAGTACTCCTGTACTACGGCTTTACGCCGATCAATGATCCTGTCGCGGTTCAACTCTGGCAGAAAAATCTCTGCGAAAATTTAAATTTAAAGGGCCGTATTTTGATTTCCCCAACTGGAATCAATGGAACAGTTGGTGGAGATATTGATGACCTTCGCAAATATGTTAAAAACACCAAGAAGTATCCGGGCTTTAAGAAGATCGCTTTTAAATGGTCGCAGGGCACCGGCGATGAATTCCCAAGACTTTACGTCGCAGTGAAGAACGAGCTTGTCGCATTTGATAATCCCGATGAAATTAAAGTCGATGAAAACGGTGTTATCGGTGGCGGAACACATCTGCGCCCAGAGCAAGTTCACGAATTAGTTGATTCTCGTGGCGATGATGTGGTCTTCTTTGATGGCCGTAATCAAAGCGAAGCCAAGATCGGTAAGTTTAAAAATGCGATTGTGCCTGATGTAGATACTTCACGTGATTTCGTGCGCGAGATCGAAAGCGGCAAGTACGATCACTTAAAAGAGAAACCAGTGGTCACATACTGCACTGGTGGAATCCGCTGTGAAATCTTGTCTGTTGTGATGAAGAACCGTGGCTTTAAAGAGGTTTATCAAATGGATGGTGGCATCGTTAAATACGGTGAAAAGTTTGGTGATGATGGTCTTTGGGAAGGCTCGCTCTACACCTTTGATTCTCGTATGGCGATCGATTTCTCAACCAAGACCAAGGTCATTGGTGAATGCGAAATCTGCCAATCACCAAGCAAGATCTTCCGCAATTGCCGCACCAAGACTTGCCACGAGTTAATTCTGCTCTGCGACTCTTGCAATGAGCTTCCAGCCAACACCAAATGCACGCACGATAAAACTAAAGTGCGTGATACCGAGATGGTTGGTTAAAGCGCCTTTAGCGCACTTACAACTTTTGTAAGCGATGCCTTGGCATCACCAAAGAGCAACATTGTCTTTGGATCGTAAAGAAGTTCGTTTTCGATACCGGCAAAACCTGGGCGCATTGAACGCTTCAGGAAGATCACGTTTGCAGCATTTGAAACTTCCAAGATCGGCATTCCATAAATTGGGCAACCAGGAGTTGTCTTTGCTGCAGGATTTACAACGTCATTGGCACCGATAACGATCGCGACATCGGTCTGGCCAAAGGTTGGGTTAACTTCATCCATTTCCGCCAATTGATCATAAGGAACATTTGCTTCTGCAAGAAGCACGTTCATATGGCCCGGCATACGACCGGCAACTGGGTGGATTCCGTAAGCAACATCGATGCCTTTTGAGATCATCAAATCTGCCAGCTCGCGCACTGTGTGCTGAGCTTGTGCAACAGCAAGTCCGAAACCAGGAACGATCACAACGCGACGTGCGTAGTTAAGGAGAATTGCAACGTCATCTGGAGAACCTGAACGTACTGGACGTTCTTCGCCAGCGCCGGCAACATCTTGCGGCTTGGCGGTAAATGCTCCAAATAAAGTTCCGAAGAGTGAACGCCCCATGGCTTCTGCCATTAAGCGAGTCAAGATAGTTCCAGATGCACCAACGAGCGTTCCGGCGATGATCAAGAGCGTGGAGTTAAGTACATATCCGCTTGCCGCCACTGTTAAACCAGTGAAGGCGTTAAGTAGCGAGATAACAATCGGTACGTCCGCGCCACCGACAGGTAGAACGAACAAGATACCGAAGATCAGGGAGAGCACAGCAAGTATCAAAAGTGGTGTTGTACCGAGTGCGGCAACGACCCAAACAGATACGCCGAGCACTGCAGCCAAAGTTGCAGCAATTACAAAGCGTCCACCAGGGAATACAACTGGGCGAGTAGTCATCAACTCTTGTAATTTTAAGAAGGTGACAATTGAACCGCTGAAAGATACGCAACCGACAACAACGGTAAAGACGGTAAAGATTACTTCTGCAGTTGTTGCCTCGGTACCCAGATTTAGGTATTCAACAATTGCGACAAGTGCAGCTGCACCGCCACCAACTCCATTAAATAGCGCAACCAGTTGTGGCATTTGGGTCATCTGAACTTTGCGCGCTGCAGGTACGCCAATTATTAAACCAACTGCGATCGCACCAATAATCCACCAAAAGTTGTGGAGCGGAAGTGAATGCGCTTCTGATCCATCACGTGGAGGAGTTACATAAAAGAAGACAACTAACGTTGCAAGAGTTGCACCGAATGCACCAATCAAATTTCCACGGCGCGCAGTCTTGGGATGAGATAAACCTTTGAGAGCGAGAATAAAGCAGACGCCAGCGGCAAGTCCGATCAAGTCATAGAGAGTGCTGCTCATTTATCTGCTCCTTTCTTATTGCCCTTAAACATTTCGAGCATTCGATCGGTAACAACAAATCCACCAACCATATTTATGGTGGCGAGCACGATCGCAGCTAGTGAAAGGCCAAGTTCTAGGTTGGTCTTGCTGTGATCGGCAACGATTATTGCGCCAACTAAAATCACGCCGTGGATCGCATTTGCGCCAGACATCAGTGGTGTGTGCAAGGTTGAGGAAACTTTAGAAACAACTTCAAAACCCACGAATACTGCGAGAACGAAGATCGAGACGATCGCCATTGCTTCCATTACTTGGCTCCTCCTGCACTTGGGTCGCGACGTTGGCCAGCGTGTGTGACCGCAGATGCGTTGATGATTTCATCTGCAAAATCGAGATTTAAAGCAACTGGTGCACCATCTTTAGCCGGTGTTGTCATAAGAGTAAGAAGATTTACAACGTTACGAGAATAAAGACTTGATGCGTGGAACGGCAATTGGCTCGGTACATCTTTACCGCCCCAAATATGAACTCCACCGCTAGTGACGACAACTTCGCCAGGCTTTGATCCTTCAACGTTGCCACCAGTTTCAGCAGCGAGGTCAACGATCACAGTGCCAGGTTCCATGGCATCGATCATCGCTTGCGTCATTAAACGTGGTGCGGTACGACCTGGCACTGCAGCAGTTGTGATTACTACGTGCGATTTTGCAATGTAAGGAGTCAAAAGTTCACGTTGTTTTGCAGCGCGCTCTTCAGTCATTTCGCGTGCATAACCTCCGGCGCCCTCAAGTGATTCAAGTTCAAGTTGGATAAAAGTTGCACCCATAGATTTAACTTCATCTGCTGAAGATGGACGAACATCGTATGCAGAAACCACAGCGCCTAAACGACGTGCGGTTGCAATCGCTTGCAAACCGGCAACGCCTGCACCGAGTACCAAGACCTGTGCGGGTGTGACTGTTCCGGCTGCTGTCATCAAAAGTGGGAAGAAACGTGGCGACATTTCTGCACCAACTAAAACTGCGCGATAACCAGCGCAAAGAGCTTGCGAAGTTAGCGCATCCATTGACTGGGCACGTGAGATTCGTGGAACAAGTTCTAGTGAGAAAGCAGTTGCTTGCGCCTTCACCGCTGCCTCAATTGAATCAACTGCAGTCACAGTAGAAAGGAAAGAAATTGTGGCCGCACCTTTTTTAACGGTAGCCATCTGTGCCGGCGTAAGAGGCTGCACTGAAAGCACGATATCCGCGCTAGCGATTACATCGCCTTTAACAATGCTGGCTCCGGCGGCTGCATAAGCTGCATCTGTTCCTTGCGAGTTATCGCCTGCTCCAGATTCGATTACAACTTCATAACCAAGGCGGGTTAACTTATTGATGATGTCGGGAACAAGCGCAACGCGCTTTTCACCTTCTTTACGCTCTAATGGGACGGCTACACGCATACGCGAACCATACTTGCTCGCTTAATTACCTGCGAGTTCACCACGAGTGAGGTGATAGAGCAAGGCTTGGATAGTTGTGCGGCGGTGGTAGGCCTCGCGCCAAATCACAGATTTAGGTCCATCGATCACCGATGCGGCTACTTCCTCGCCGCGGTGTGCGGGCAAGCAGTGCATAAATATGGAATCACTGGTGGTTAGCGACATCAAAGAATCAGTCACTGCAAAAGGCGCTAAGACCTTAACCTTCTCGGCACGTTCGGACTCGGGATCACCCATTGACATCCAGACATCGGTGTAAAGCGCGCTCGCATCTTTTGCTGCCGCTTCGGGATCATTTGTTACTTCAATAATCGCGCCAGTTTTCTTGGCGATGGCTTGCGCCTTTGCAACAACTTCGGCGTTCGGCGCCCACTTGCCAGAAGGCGTGGCTGCGACAACGTGTGCACCCATAATTGCACCCATTGTCAGCCACGCGTGCGACATGTTGTTGCCATCTCCGAGATAAACAAATTTACGACCCTTTACATCGCTGCCAAAAGTTTCGCGGATGGTTAACCAGTCCGCTAACAACTGTGTTGGATGATCATCATCGGTTAGCGCATTTATTACTGGGATAGATGCGTTTGCACCGAGTTCATCAACATCTGATTGCGCAAATGTACGAATAATTATCGCATCGCAATATCCACTAATTATCTTTGCGGTATCTGCAATTGTTTCTCCGCGACCGAGTTGCAACTCGTCGCCTCTAATAAATATGGAAGTTCCACCCAGATGAGTCACAGCCGTTTCTGATGAAAGTCGGGTGCGCGTTGAAGGTTTGGTCATATAAATCGCAACGGTTTTGTGATCTAGAGCATCTTTAGAGCGCAATGGATTCTTGGCAAAGTCAGCTGCGGTAGCGAGGAGCAAATCGATATCAGCGCGCGATAAATCAGCGGTGCGTAGCAAGTCCTTCATCTTCAAATTCTACCTGTAACCACTATCCTTTCGGGTATGGGTATTTTCCGTAAAAACTCTCCTGATTTAGAAGGAGATACCGACCTACTTACCCGTCCAGAATTACAAGAAGATGATGGGGGGCACGATCGCTTCTCCCATTACGTGAAGAAAGAGAAGGTTGTTGAATCCGCCGTAACAGGCAAAGCAGTTCGAGCGCTATGCGGCAAAAAGTGGATTCCATCGCGTGATCCGGAGAAATACCCCATCTGCCCAGCATGTAAAGAAATCTATGACGGCCTCAAAAACAAAACGCCTGACAAATAGAACTTCGCTAACCACTCTTGTGGCGTTGCTCGCCATTTTGTTAACTGTATTTACTTCAAGTCCGGCAAATAGCAACAACCAACCGCGCAAGATTTTAACTGGCTGGATTCCATATTACTCAATGAAGACATCTCTTCCTGCAATTATTAATAACGCTGACCTCATAAAAGAGGTAATGCCTTTCTGGTACACGTTGCGGCATAACTCAAAAACTAAAACAACAACAATTGTAGATCTATACGCTCCAGCTAACCCAAGTGTTCCAATAGCAGGGCCGCTGGAAACAATGCGGGCCGCTGGTTTTCAAATAATTCCGACTATTACCGATGGCACAGCAAAGCTGGTCTTATCAAACTTATTGGCTAGCCCGGCCAATCGCACCAAGGTTGCCAAGATAATCTCCGATTTTGTTGTTATAAATAATTTTGACGGAATTGATCTTGATTTTGAAGGATTTGCTTTCGTCGACGGTAGTTCAACTTGGGCGAAAACTGCACCGCTCTGGGCAGCCTTTGTTAAAGAGGTATCTGCACTTTTGCGCGCCAATAACAAATTACTTTCAGTTTCTACTCCGTACAATTTTAATCCTACTGAAAGACAGAAGGGCTACACCGTTTATGCCTGGCCACAAATAGCGCCACATATTGATCGTCTACGAATTATGACTTACGACTATTCGGTTTCAAAAGTTGGCCCAATTGGCCCACTTGCGTGGACGGAGAAGACAGTTGCATACGCTACTTCCATAATGCCTGCTTCAAAAGTTTATTTGGGCATCGCTGGTTACGGTCGAGATTGGATAACTAAGGTAAAAGGCGTCTGTCCGGCACCTTTTGCCAAAGCAATTAAAGTCGGTTCAAAAGCGGCAACTTTCGTAATGCGAAATGCCGCTGATTTAGCAGCTACTTACAACACGACCCCGGTATTTGATGCAAAAACGGGAGAAGCTACCTTTACTTACAAGAAGAGTTATGAAGGAACTACTGCGGCTGGGCTATCAACCGTTTGTACGGCAACACGTACCGCTTGGTACCAAAATGCGCAGAGCTATAAATTGCGTGCCGAGTTAGTTGCCAAATATAAACTTGGTGGAGTTACCGCCTGGACTTTAGGTATGGAAGATCCAGTTGCGATGGAGTTAATCCGAGAGACTGCGAGGAATATTGCACCAGCAAAGGTAATCAGCGCATTAACATCTGATAAAGCTTCTACGCTCTATGCACGTGTAGTCAATTTGAGTGGCCAGTTAACTTTAGAAGATACCTCACCAGTTGCATCTGTTCCAGTTCGAATAGAAGGAAAGAGCGCTAGCGATGATGTATGGCGCTTGCTAGGAACGGCAACGACTGGTCCCGACGGCAAATTTTTAACTCCAATTTTATTAGGCAAATCAACCAAGATTAAACTGGTGACAGAGGAAACTTGGGAACTTGCCAAATCTTCAAGTAATGAAATTGCGATTGAAGTTGATAGAACGATCTCATTGAGCGCTCCAGCAACCATGAAATCTGCAACACCATTTACAATCTCTGGAGTAGTCAGGCCAAGGATTGTGGGGGCAACGGTTTCTTTGATGAGGTTCTCTTCAGGTACTTGGAAGAACGTGGCAACAGAAATAACCGATGAGCAAGGCGCTTTTGCCTTTGAAATCTCAGGTGAAAAACGAGCTCTCGTGCGCTATCAAGTCATAGTTGAAGGTGATTTAACTTGGCGGCAGGTGGCTGCGCCAGAGTTCTCTATCATTATCCGGTGATGGTTAAAACCGAGACCCAGATCGAAGAAGAGATTCGTGCAATCTTCTCTGGCGATACTCCTTGGGTAACAATTGTTTGGGATGACCCGGTCAACTTAATGACTTATGTAACTTATGTATTAATGGAGTTATTTGGATATTCCAAAGCAAAGGCGCACGAATTAATGATGAAGGTCCATACCGAAGGTAAAGCCGTGGTTTCAACCGGAAGCCGCGAAGAGATGGAACACGATGTTGCGAGGCTGCACGAATATGGACTCTGGGCAACGTTGCAGCGAGGCGATCAAGCGCTATGAAATCAGAGGGGTTTAGACGGCACGGCAGTAATTCTTATATCGCCGAATTTGCAGAGAACGAACGAGAAATTCTTATCAATTTGACTGAACAGATTATTGAACTCCTGGCCGAACGTATTGATCACGGACACGAAGACCCACTCGCCGCTATGGTCGGTATAACAACACACGATTCGCCACCAGAAGACGAGGTGCTTCATCGCTTACTGCCAAATGCTTATCAGGATCAAGCTGACTCAGCAGAATTTCGTCGTTACACCGAATCTACTTTGCGCAACAAGAAACAAGCGCACGCCATGGCAATGCGAATGTATTTGAAGAGTGCAGAAGATGGAGTTATAGATTTAGATCACGATGGAGCCAATGCATGGTTGGGTGCAGTAAACGATATTCGCCTTGCTTTAGGTGTGCGCCTGAATGTGCAAGAGCGCTCTCAGGATGATTTAGAGTTGCTGGCTCCGGATGACCCACTTCGCGGGGTCTATATCGTTTATGGCTGGCTCGGTTGGCTCCAAGAAGGATTGATTGCAGCCCTGATGGATGATAACTAGTTGGATGAAAGTTAGGATATAACTCTTATGACACTAGTTATCTCGCGCGCTTTTGTAGATGCGATAGTCGAGCAATCTCGCGCAGAGTATCCCGACGAATGTTGTGGAGTAATTCTCGGACCAGTTGGATCAGGAAAAGCAGAGCGCCTAAAAGCTATGGTTAATGTAGCGCACTCACCAACTTTTTATGAGTTTGATCCAAAAGATTTACTTGCCTTATATCGAGAGGTGGATGACCGAGATGAAGAAATTGTCGTCATCTATCATTCTCACACCGAAACCGAGGCCTATCCATCTCGCACCGATATTGCCTATGCCGGCGAGCCAGGGGCGCATTATGTGCTGGTCTCTAGCCGCAAAGAGATCGCACCTGCGATTGAATTTCGCTCATATCGCATAATTGATGGGGTAGTAACCGAGGAAGAAGTTTCAATTACCGATTAAGGTATTTCTTCGCCATAATGAAGCCATGAGTATTGAAGTTCGCATCCCCACAATTCTTCGCCCCTTTACTAAAGAGCAGAAGGTGGTCTCAGCTAACGGCGCTGCACTGACAGCCGTGATCAGCGATCTCGATTCCCAATTTCCTGGAATCGGAGAACGCTTATTGGAAAACGGTGCACTCCGTCGCTTTATAAATATTTATATTAATGATGAAGATGTTCGTTTCTTAGGTGGGCTTGATGCACAAGTCAAAGATGGTGATTCTGTAACAATTCTTCCTGCAGTCGCCGGTGGTTAATTTTGGCGCGCTATGACTCGCTTGAATCATCGGTAGGTAATACGCCATTAATCGGTCTACCTAGACTTTCTCCAGCACCAAATGTTCGCCTATGGGCGAAAATGGAAGATCGCAATCCAACTGGCTCTATTAAAGATCGCACCGCAATTGCCATGATCAACGCTGCTGAAGAGAGCGGTCAGTTAAAACCAGGCGCAACAATCTTGGAACCAACAAGTGGCAACACCGGTATTTCACTTGCGATGGCGGCAAAAGTGCGTGGCTATAAATTAATTTGCGTGATGCCAGAAAATACTTCACCCGAGCGCCGCCAGTTATTGGAGATGTGGGGAGCAGAGATTATTTCTTCTCCTGCAGCAGGTGGTTCTAATGAAGCAGTTCGCGTGGCAAAGGAGTTAGCAGCAAAGAATCCAGAATGGGTTTTTCTCTATCAATATGGAAACCCTGCAAATACCCAGGCGCATTACACCGGGACTGGTCCTGAGATATTTAAAGATCTTCCAACAATCACCCACTTCGTAGCAGGGCTGGGAACCACTGGAACTTTGATGGGCGCAGGAAGATATCTGCGTGAACAACGACCAGATGTACAAATCATTGCGGCAGAGCCACGTTATGGTGAAGTTGTTTATGGGCTACGTAATATAGATGAAGGTTTCGTCCCTGAACTTTATGACGCATCGGTACTTACCCGACGTTTCTCGGTTGGCGCAGAAGATTCTGTAAAGCGGGTAAGACAGTTACTTGAAGTAGAAGGTATCTTCGCTGGAATTTCTACAGGTGCGATTTTGCATGCTGCGATCGCGATGGGCGCTGAAGCGATACGAGATAAGAAAGATGCGGATATTGCTTTTATCGTCTGTGATGCGGGCTGGAAGTATCTATCCACTGGGATATACGGAAGTGAAATTGCCGCTGCGACAGAGGGGTTAGACGGCACGCTCTGGGCCTAAATCTCTACTGAATCTCTGTTAAAACTCAAGGTACTCTTGCCTATGTGAGTGATGCACCGATTGGAATATTTGATTCAGGAGTTGGCGGGTTAACCGTTGCTCGTGCAATTCTTGATCAACTTCCAAACGAATCAACTCTTTACATTGGAGACACCGCACGAGGTCCGTATGGTCCGCGCTCGCTCGCTGAAGTTAGAACTTACTCTTTAGAGACTTTAGATTATTTAGTCGAACAAGGCGTGAAAGCTCTTGTGATCGCTTGCAATACCGCCAGCGCTGCGATGTTGCGCGATGCACGGGAGAGATACACAATTCCGGTAATCGAAGTTATTCAACCTGCGGTTCGACGCGCGGTTGCTGCTACACGTTCTGGTCGAATCGGTGTAATCGGTACTCAAGCAACTATCGACTCTAAGGCATATCTAGATGCTTTTGCCGCAGCGCCCCAATTGAAAATTACCTCAATCGCTTGTCCGCTCTTTGTGGAATATGTAGAGCGCGGGGAGACTTCAGGGGATGCAATCACAAAAATTGCGCGCGAATACTTAGCGCCAATGATGAAATCCGATGTCGACACTCTGGTATTGGGATGTACTCACTATCCACTGCTCACAGGCGTTATTTCCTACGTGATGGGCAACGAGGTATCCCTGGTGTCTAGCGCTGAAGAAACGGCCAAGGATCTATATCGAAATTTAGTCGAGAACTCACTTCTGCGTGCGCCTGGCAAAACCCCCGCAACACATAACTTTTTAGCAACTGGTGATTCAGCGGCCTTTGAAGTTCTGGCACGACGATTCTTAGGACCTGAAGTAGGTTCTGTGCAGCACGTATCAAGCCTCAAGTGAAAACTCAGATCAAACCCCTAGTTATAATGGATTGGAAGTAAATGGCACGCATCGACGGAAGAAGAGAAGACCAACTTCGCGAAATAAAAATTACGCGCAAGTGGCTAGATCATGCCGAAGGTTCTGTTTTAGTTGAATTTGGAAAGACTCGCGTGCTCTGCGTCGCTTCATTTACTCCAGGTGTGCCACGTTGGCTCAAGGATTCCGGTAACGGATGGGTTACATCAGAATATGCAATGTTGCCTCGTGCAACCCATACACGTTCAGACCGTGAGAGCGTTAAAGGAAAATTAGGTGGACGTACGCAAGAGATCTCTCGTTTGGTAGGACGTTCTTTGCGCGCCATTGTTGATATGAAAGAGCTCGGAGAAAATACCATCGTAATCGACTGTGATGTTTTGCAAGCAGATGGCGGAACTCGTACTGCGGCTATCACTGGCGCATATGTTGCTTTAGCAGATGCAATCACTTGGGCAAAAGCGCAAGGTCACATCAAAGCAAACTCCAAACCATTGAGCGACTCGGTTGCTGCGGTCTCAGTTGGAATTATCAATGGCGTTCCGATGCTAGATCTTTGTTATGAAGAAGATGTAAGTGCGGATACAGATATGAATGTCGTCTGCAGTGGAGATGGAAGGTTTATTGAGGTTCAAGGAACGGCCGAAGGCGTGCCCTTTGATCGCAATTTACTTAATTCACTGCTTGATTTGGCCGTGGCGGGATGCGTAGAACTTGGAGAAATTCAGAAAGCAGCTCTTGCTAAGTGAGTCCGCATAAATTAATTCTTGCGACTCAAAATAAAGGCAAGATTGAAGAATTCCGTCGCATACTCGATGGTATTGCCGCCGGCAAAATTGATCTTCTCGGGCTTGAGCAGTTTCCTGATTTACACGATGTAGATGAGACGGGATCGACTTTTGAAGAGAACGCTCTTCTAAAGGCTCGCGCAGCGTCATTTGCAACCGGGATACCTGCGATTGCCGATGACAGTGGGTTATGTGTTGACTTTTTAAATGGCGCACCAGGAATCTTCTCTGCGCGTTGGGCAGGAAGGCACGGAGACGATAAAGCAAATACTGCAAAAGTTTTGGAATCCTTGATTGGAGTTCCTGATGAAAAACGCAGCGCGCATTTCACTTGCGTAGCTGCGCTGGTATTACCAGATGGTCGCTCCCACGTTGAAGAAGCACATTTCAAAGGTTGGATTTTGCATAGCCCCATCGGCGATCTCGGTTTTGGCTATGACCCAATCTTTAGACCTGAGGGGCTCGAGATTTCCAGCGCACAAATGAGCGCAGAAGAGAAAGATGCAATAAGCCATCGCGGGAAATCACTCCGCGCTATCGCACCGCATGTCATCAATTTGCTTAACTCCCTAGGCTAAACTTGGCCTATACGAGTTCGCTCAATCCTGAAGGAGTTTAAACGTGGCCGTTAAGAAGAAAGCAGCAGCTAAGAAAGTTGCCAAGAAAAAAGTAGTGAAGAAAGCTGTCGCCAAGAAAGCGCCTGCTAAGAAGAAGTCTGCAGCTAAGAAAGCAACCAAGAAAGCAACCAAGAAAGCGCCAGCTAAGAGAGTTGCTAAGAAAGCTCCTGCCAAGAAAAAGGTTGCAGCGAAGAAGGTAGCTAAGAAAGCGACCAAAAAATCTCCAACGAAGAAGTCAACTTCAGCGAGCGAAGTTGTTATTCCGCCAGTTCCACTGGGTGGGTCAAATAGCTCAACTCGTGTGAATGTAACAACAACTCCTGCGCCAGTTAAGCAAGCGCCAGCAAAGCCAAGTTCCGCTCCAAAGCAAAGCACTTCACCGCGCGTTTTGATTGCCGCAGTTATCGGTATTGCACTTCTTGCAATCGTTGTTATTTCTCGTCCAGCATCTGACTCAGATATCGCAGCACCTGCCGTAACACCTTCGGCAACCGAGTCGGCTGCCCCTGAAGTAACAGAAGAGCCAACTCCTGAAGCAGTTGCTGCAGTAGAAGCGCCGGGTCGCTTCATTGGAAACTGGAAAGATTCCACCAATTCAGTAATGGTGATTACCTGGAGAGCACCCGCTGCAACAGCAGGGCTAACTGGATATAAGTTTGAAACTCGCTCCGGAATGGGTGAATGGACAGAGGCAGGAACATTCCCTGCAACCCAACTTTCAGTTGAGTTAACTAAAGAATCAGCCGATAGTTCGACTTCATTCCGAGTCTCATCTATTTACTCAGATGGACAGATTGCAACTGCGAAGGCATTTGGTTTCGCCGGTCAGTTCGCATAACTAGTTAATGATAGAAATTGCCTCAGCCAATGGCTGGGGCAATTTTTATTTTTAGACCAATCTCTAGACCGGATTTAAACTAAAGATAGTTAGAGATTGCAGCAACATATGCGCGCGCACCGGTTGGTACTAAGTGAACGCCATCTGGCGCAAAGTATTCAGGGCGTCCTGCTGAGATTTGGTCCCATCTGACCAGGTAAGCATTTGAATACATAGCGCTGATCTCGCTAATCAATTCATTATTTGCCTCACGCCAAGGGCGTGGGACTGCGGTATTTATAACAATTACCTTGGGCGCTGACTTTACCGCTTCAAAGATCGCTAAAACTTGTGCACGAGTTAGCGCATTGTTATTGCCAAGGTTGAATATAACTGGCGAATTTGCAGCCAGAGGCAAGTCTCTGCGCATGACTTCTAATAGCTCGGGCGCTTGTCGGCCGACTCGAGCATTGATTATTGCTATTGGATGATCAACTTCGAGTAAGTAGCGAATTCCAAGAATTACTGAATCACCGGTAACCCAGATACCAGGTTTGGTTGGGTCAACAATTGGAACGATTACTGGCTTATCGGCCTCCTTAAGAACCTGCGCTAACTCTTGGTTCTTATCATCGGTTCGAACTATTGCACTTACGCTCACCGTCACTGAAGTAAGCAAGACTAGAGTTGTTACAAATGCGACGGTAAATTTCTGTTTCTTACGAACTGCCTTAGTTCGATACTTAAGCCCGCTAAACCAGTAGGAAACGGCGCCGCTCCGAAATGGAAGTTCCACCAAACGCAGAGAAATGTCGGCCATGGCGAGAACGAGCAAAATTCTTAGTAAGAAGAGCGCCCAACCTTCGCCAGCTATATCAACTTGTGGGCGCGAGATCTGAAAGATAACCCAGTGCCAGAGATAAATTGCATACGAGCGCTCACCAATCCAGAGCAAAACTTTGTTCCGAAGCAGTGGTGCAAATCTAGATGCCGGATGAACTATTGAAATTAAAATTGCAGTGCCGAATATTCCGGCGAGAGGAAAAGCTATTCTGTATAAAGTTGGATCTGACTCATCAATCAACGCAAATGTCGCAAGAATTCCAACAAATCCAAATACTCCAATCCCATCTATGAAATCTTGTGCTCGGCGAGAGACCTGCAGGCTAAAGTTTTGAGGAATCCAACTAACGGCAAGAGCTGCGCCAAGGAAAAGTCCGATGCTATGTGTATCTGTTCCGAAATAGACGTGGCTAACTGTGGATGTGTTTCCAGCATCTATTTGAAGAGAAACTAACATTAGAGTTATTCCA
Organism: Actinomycetota bacterium; assembly: GCA_027731885.1. Taxonomy (GTDB): domain Bacteria; phylum Actinomycetota; class Actinomycetes; order Nanopelagicales; family Nanopelagicaceae; genus Planktophila. Next base: position 13,721 of record JAQCAO010000020.1, read on the forward strand.
GATATAGCAGCAATAATTAAGGCGGCGGCAGGGATAACCTTCTTGCCAAAGTACTTTAAAACTAAGAGCAGAATCAGCGGCCAAAGAAGATAGAACTGGGCTTCTACAGCCAGCGACCAGGTGTGCTGCAGTAGCGGGGGTCTTCCACTACTTTCGAAGTAATCCTGCTCGTTGAAAACCAACCACCAATTCATCCCGCCGAAGATTGAAAATGGTGCGTCAGTTAAAAACTTCTTAGTCGTGTCAGGAGCCCAGATTCCGATCACAATTGAAGTAATTAGAATCAAAAAAATTAGCGGCGGAAGCAGGCGCCGGATTCGCGCCATATAGAAATCTCGCAGATCTAATCCGCCGCGTTCTTGGATGGAGTCCAAGAGCAACCTAGTTATTACATATCCAGAGATAACAAAGAAGAGATCAACGCCTAGAAATCCTCCTGGAATCCAAGTTATTCCTAAGTGATAGAGAACAACTGCAATAACTGCAATGGCGCGCAGGCCATCAATGGCAGGGATATATTGGATACCGCGCGAGGTAGCCACTTTAATTACCGACGCTTAGCAGGTTTTTTCTTCGCAACAGCCTTTTTATTTGGCGCGGCAAGAGCTGGTTTGGTGCGCTGACTAACAACTTTCTTTGGGCCAGTGTCGATAACCGAGTTATCGGCATTTAAATTCTCGGTCACGCTCTTATGTAATTCTGCTAAACGAGAATAGGCGCTATCTAAACGAGAGCGGCTCTGCGAAATTGCCTGCTCTGCGGCATCAAGTGATTGGGTTTGAATTCGATATAAACGTTCTGCTTCAGAGATAACACCACTCAACCATTGGCGATATTCACCGACTTCATTCGTTGCCTGAGCAATAATCCGCTCACCTTCACGGCGAGCGGCCTGTGCCAACGTGGCAACTTCACGACGCTTTTCATCAAAGATAGTTTGCGCCTCGCGCTCGGCGCTGGAAAGTCTTTCAGCAGCCTCTGCCTCTGCCACATTTATATATTTACGGCCACGCGCTTCAGCGCCCGAGAGAATTGACCGCGCTTTTGTTTCAGCGCCTTCTAGGGCATCTTTTGCTTGCCGCGCCGCTTCCAAAGTAATTCGCTCTGATGTGGAGAGTGCCTTTGCCTCACGGCTTTGCGCCGATTTGATCATTGACATGGCGGTTTCAGTCGCCAAGATTTCAAACTCTTCTTTACTCAAAGTTGTTATGTCGCGGCGGGAGCGCAGATCATTTAACTGTGATTCAAGTTCACGGATACGATCCACCGAAGATGGAGCAGCGCTTTCGCTCTCTTTAAATCCGACCCAATTAAGGAAATTCTTCTTCTCAGCCATGGGCCTAGATTAGGGCAAAGTGGCGAACTCTAAAAGTGGGTGATTTATTGGCGGTATATTGCGAATGAGACTGCTAGATATTGAGATACCCAAGCGGCGAGCACAAAGATATGGAATAGCTCGTGGAATCCGAAGTATTTGGCATTTCGCCCCGGCTTCTTCAGGGCGTAGAAGATCGCTCCAACTGAATATAAAAGGCCTCCGATAATGATTGGGATTAAAACCCAGAATCCACCTTCTTTATAGAGCTGCGGCGTGTATACAAGAGCGACCCAGCCGAGAAGCAAATAGTTGGCGACGTATAACCAGCGGGGAGCGTTGATCCAGAAAATGCGAATAGCCACCCCTGCTAAAGCTCCCATCCAGACTACCGATAATAGAATTGTTCGATCGTTACCTTGCAATAAGGCAACAGCAAAAGGCGTATACGAGCCGGCAATAAGTAAATTTATATTGGCGTGATCCCAGCGACGCCAAATCTTCTTCTTTTCGGGTGACCACGGAACCCGATGATAAATTGCAGAGACGCTAAAGAGCATAATTGCGCTGATCGAATAAAGGGCA
>JAQCAO010000115.1 GCA_027731885.1 Actinomycetota bacterium
ATCGCGTGTGAGCCTTTGAAGAGAGAGGCCGAGAAAGAAGCCTTTGTAAAAGATTTATTCTTAGATAGCGGACGGAAAGCATCGCCGGGCGCTGTCGCTGCACTTGTCGGTGCGCTCGGCGCAGATATGCGCGAATTACAACAAGCTGTTTCGCAGATCGCTCTCGATTCACCTGCTGGTGTAATTGATGAAGCGATGGTCGATAAGTACCATCAAGGGCGCGTAGAAACAACTGGATTCGATGTCGCAGATGCGACAGTCGATGGCAATTTACCTGTGGCGCTAATTTCATTACGTAGCGCAATCGAAACCGGCACAGATCCAGTGATGGTCACATCCGCTATTGCATCTGCGCTGCGCAGTCTGGCGAAAGTTTCTGGATCGGCAAGTGGTGCGAAATCATTTGAGTTAGCCGGCCAACTCGGAATGGCGCCGTGGCAGATTGATAAAGCGCGTCGCCAATTACAAGGTTGGACTCCGCGCGCACTTTCTAAGGCGGTGCAGGCGATCGCTCTTGCAGATGCGCAGGTGAAGGGCGCTGCCACAGATCCGATCTATGCCCTGGAAAAAGCGCTCGCCACCATCACCGCCGCACGCGCTGCCAAATAAGTCTCAGATAGGCGGGGATTTCACCTCAATTTGAGCCTGTGCCCCTTGCGCTGATAACCTACGCATCTGCTTGGCAACCAAAAGGGTTATCACAGCTTTAGACATTCGGAGTTATACACGTGGCAAATATTAAGTCTCAGATCAAGCGCGTTAAGACAAATAACAAGGCGCAGGCTCGCAACAAGTCTGTCTCATCATCTATCAAGACCGCTGTTCGTAAATTCCGCGAAGCAGCAGCAAAGGGTGATGCAGCAACAACTACGACTGAACTTCGCGCAGCTTCTAAGGCTCTAGATATTGCTGTTTCAAAGGGTGTAATTCACCGCAACACAGCAGCAAATAAGAAGTCATCAATGGCTAAGGCTGCTGCCAAAGCCGGCGCTCGTTAATTTCAGCTCCAGACATTAATAGAGGCGGACAATAGTGCCTGCAATCTCCCTTGCTAAGGCCCCGCAACCCGCAGCAACAAATCCCGCGCAGATCCGTAACTTCTGCATCATCGCCCATATCGATCACGGTAAATCAACGCTAGCTGATCGCATGCTCGGTATCACCGAAGTCGTAGAAGCGCGCAATATGCGTGCGCAATATCTAGATCGTATGGATATCGAACGCGAACGTGGAATCACTATTAAATCCCAAGCGGTTCGCCTGCCTTGGCGCAGCGGTATCGATGGTCAGGAGTACATCCTGAATATGATCGATACGCCTGGACACGTCGACTTTACTTATGAAGTTTCGCGCTCGCTCGCCGCCTGCGAAGGTGCAGTGCTGTTAGTTGATTCCGCACAAGGTATTGAAGCGCAAACGCTGGCTAACTTGTACCTCGCAATGGAAAATAACCTAACGATTATTCCCGTGCTAAATAAAATTGACCTTCCAAATGCACAACCCGATAAGTTCGCAGCAGAACTTGCTCGCTTAATCGGTTGCCAACCTGAAGATTGCCTGCGTGTATCTGGCAAGACCGGTGATGGCGTTGCAGAACTTCTTGATCAGATCGTTGCGCAAATTCCTGCACCAGTCGGCGATGCCAACGCACCTGCGCGCGCACTTATCTTTGACTCGGTTTACGACTCTTATCGCGGCGTGGTTACTTACATCCGCGTTATCGATGGCCGAATCAATCCGCGCGAACAGATTCAAATGTTTTCAACAGGTGTACGCCACGAAGCGCTGGAAGTCGGCGTTATCTCGCCAGAACCAGTGCCAAGTAAAGGTCTGGGCGTTGGCGAAGTAGGTTATTTAATTACCGGTGTAAAAGATGTTCGCCAATCGCGTGTAGGTGACACAATTACAAATTATCAAAATCCAACTAAGACCGCCCTTTCTGGTTATAAAGATCCCAAGCCGATGGTCTTCTCCGGTTTATTTCCGCTAGATGGCGCTGACTTTCCTCTCTTACGCGATGCGCTAGATAAGTTGCAGCTAAATGATGCTGCTCTGGTTTACGAACCAGAAAGCTCCGCCGCACTTGGCTTTGGTTTCCGCTGTGGCTTCCTAGGCTTGCTCCATATGGAAATTGTGCGCGAGCGTTTAGAGCGCGAATCCGGAATTAACCTAATCTCAACAGCGCCAAATGTGGTCTATCGCGTAGCGCTTGAAGATGGCAGAGAGTTTGTTGTTACCAATCCTTCAGAATTTCCGGATGGCAAGATCAATAATGTAAAAGAGCCGATCGTAAAGTGCACCATCTTGGCTCCATCTGAATACATCGGCACCATCATGGAACTCTGCCAAGAACGCCGCGGAACTATGCAAGGCATGGATTATATTTCCGAAGATCGTGTAGAAATTCGTTACACCTTACCCCTTGCCGAAATTGTCTTCGACTTCTTTGATCAATTAAAGAGCCGTACTAAAGGTTACGCATCTCTGGATTATGAAGAACTCGGTGATGAAGAAGGCAACCTAGTTAAGGTCGATATCTTGTTGCAGGGAGAAGCGGTTGATGCATTTAGCGCGATCGTGCACCGCGATAAGGCCTATGCATACGGGGTAATGATGACCGGAAAATTACGTGAGTTGATTCCGCGCCAACAATTCGAAGTACCGATTCAGGCGGCAATTGGATCGCGCATCATCGCGCGCGAGAGCATTCGTGCGATCCGTAAAGATGTTTTGGCCAAGTGTTACGGCGGCGATATTTCGCGTAAGCGT
>JAQCAO010000116.1 GCA_027731885.1 Actinomycetota bacterium
ATGCATCTGCCGCACCTAAAGCGCCTAGCTTAAAAAATAGGGCGACTGGACCACGCAGTCCAACCAATTTGTAAAACATTTCGCCCCTTGATTTCAATAATCAGATAAAGAAAATAGAAAAGTGGGAGATATACGAGAAATTCGTATATCTCCCACCTTCTTTACTATATTTCTATTTTTCTACTTATTTTCCTTAGCAAAGTTAGCAAAGTTCTTTCTCAGAACTGCTGCAGCTTTATCTAAAGTGTCATCGATATCTTTACCTGCGAAGATATCTTTTAGAGCGTCATCTGATACTGCATACCAGTTTGCTCCACCGGTGTTGTCATCAAGAGCGGCAATCTGGCGAATTGAGTTTTCAGCTGAGGCGCCAATTCCTTGGGCATTCTTATCCTTAGTCTTTGCCGCTGCTGTTATGTGAGCAAGTGGACGCTGAGAAGCCTGGGCTTCGTTAAATGCCAGCTGACCTTCCTCAGATGCAAAGAAGCGATTGAGTAGTTGGTTTGCACCACTCTTAACTCCGTGGGATGTGGCATATGAAGTCATAAATGCACCGGCAAAACCAGCCCATTGATTTCCAAATGTTCCAGCTGTTACTCCAGGAAGTGATCCCCAAGCAAACTTAACGCTTGTCGCTTCTATTCCTGGCATGTTCCATGCGCCTACGAGTGCAACTGGAGTCTTGCCAGCCTTAAATGCTGTATCGCAACCATCGTATGAGAAGAAGCCATTTGTCTTGCCATTGGCGCCGACTAGGTACTTCTTGGCATTTGCTTTAAATGCAGCTGAGTTGAATAAGACTTTACTAAAAACTGGAGCACCTTTCTTGGTGTAACCCCAAGCACCGCCACCAAGGGCCGTTAATACAGGATGTGCGCCCCAGGTACCGTTAAATGAACAGATGCCATTTGTAAGAGTTGACTTGTTCTCGATGTAGTAATCGTAGATTTCACCGATTGTCTTAGGTGCAGTTGGGAACATTGCAGTGTTGTAAATCATTCCCGTTGTATCTGCATCTGTTGGAATTCCGTAAACGCGATTTTTAACAGTCAGCGAAGACCATGAACTTCGTGAGAAGGCTTTACGTGTTGCTGATGAAATTACTAGCGACTGAATACGACCTGACTTAGCGCCGGAAAAAGCGAGTGCTCCGTCGCGAAGAACGATATCTGGACCAGTTGCAACAGTTGCCTTATCCCATGCCGCATTTAGCGCGTCATATGAAGCAAATGACTTAACATCGACCTTATAACCTGGAACTGTCTTTTCCATATCTTTTACAAGCTTGAGAAGAGCGGGTCCGCGTGTTTCGTCAGCCCAGATTACGATCGGCTTCTTGGCAGCGAATGCAGATGGAACTACGAGCGCTGATACTGCGAGTGCTGCAGCGGCGATAACGCCTACAACACCGAAACGCTTCTTATTCATATATCCTCCAAATATTTGAGAGCTCACGAGGTATGGCTCCCTAGTGCGCTTATTCCATAACATTTGAGGGTCAAGATCAAACTAAAACCCCTTTAAATAAGGCTTTAGCCAGCGATTTATAGGATTGTTATAAAGGCTAGGCGTTGCAATCGGCCTTACATAAACCCGTTCAATTACCCCTTTCGGGGTGAAATTGGGCGGGGCTAGTTATGTAAACGACCTACTGAGCCATTCCAGCCATCGACCTCTTCCGGCTTGCGCGGGCCTTTTCCAACATAGCGCGCAGAAGGGCGGATCAAACGTCCGGTGCGCTTCTGCTCGAGAATGTGGGCTGACCATCCTGCGGTACGCGCAGCGGTAAACATTGATGTAAAGAGCGGAGCCGGAACTTCTGCAAAGTCCAAAATAATTGCCGCCCAGAATTCAACATTTGTTTCTAGTACACGATCTGGTTGACGTTCGCGAAGTTCCTTCAGCGCTGCTTGTTCTAGCGCCTCTGCAACTGCATAACGTGGAGCGTTTAGTTCTTTGGCGGTACGACGAAGTGTGCGAGCGCGTGGATCTTCGGCGCGATAAACGCGATGGCCAAATCCCATCAAACGTTCTTTGCGATCGAGCAATCCTTTTACATAAGCGGTGGCATCGCCAGTTTTTTCAACTTCTTCGATCATATGTAAAACGCGAGATGGTGCGCCACCGTGAAGTGGACCGGACATTGCGCCAATTGCGCCAGAGATTGCCGCGCAAACATCTGCACCAGTTGATGCGATTACACGACCGGTAAATGTTGATGCATTCATTCCGTGTTCTGCAGCTGATACAAAGTAAGCATCGATTGCACGTACGTGAAGTGGATCTGGTTCACCACGCCAACGGATCATCATGCGTTCTACAACAGTGTGCGCTTTATCAATTTCAGATTCTGGAACCGGTGCTGCAACAATGCCGCGTGCGGCTTGCGCTAAATAAGAGAGCACCATTACTGATGTGCGAGCGAGATTGTCGCGCGCTTCTTCATCAGAAATATCTAATAGCGGTTTAAATCCCCGAGCAGGTGCCAACATTGCAATCGCTGATTGCACATCTACGCGCACATCACCTGAGTGAACCGGCAGTGGAAATGATTCGGCGTTTGGAAGTCCTGGATTGAATTGATCATCAACGAGCAATCCCCAAACGTTGCCGAAGGTAACGCGACCGACTAAGTCGTCGATATCTACCCCGCGATAGCGAAGTGCGCTTCCCT
>JAQCAO010000021.1 GCA_027731885.1 Actinomycetota bacterium
AAAAGAAACCCTCGTCGCTAAATATTTCCCTGGACAAGAAGGGGCTATTGAAGCCTTTGCCGACTTTCTAACCGGGGCAGGGATCGAACGGGGGCTAATTGGCCCGCGCGAAGGTGAAAGAATCTGGGAGCGCCATATCTTTAACTGCCTTCCAGTGACCCAGTTACTGCCAAACGGGGCATCCCTATTCGATATCGGCTCAGGGGCAGGGCTTCCTGGGATAGTTATCGCCCTCGCCCGCCCAGATCTGCAGGTAACACTGATCGAACCGCTCGAGCGGCGGGTTGAATTTTTAAATGAGGCGGTAGCCGCGATACCAGACCTACCTTTTCCGATCCAGGTGATTCGGGGGCGCTCGCAAGATATTAAGAAGAGCGCCGACTTTGTCACCGCTCGCGCCGTGGCGCCCCTTGAGAAGTTGAAGAAGATGAGCTGGCATATGGTCAAAACCGGAGGATCTCTCCTTGCAATGAAGGGGGAGTCGGCAGCGGCTGAGATGGTTGGGGTCAAAGGGGCGCAGCTTCATGAGATCAAACTCGAGGGAGTTGAGCTCGGTAGAGTAATCTCGATCCGTAAAGGTGCTTAGATAGGCGCGTGTCTGATTCACGTGAAACAAAGGCCGATAACCCGGGCAATAAGGTCGTTGGAGTCCGCCGGTTTAAAGAGGCGATGGCTAAGCCCGCCTCAACCCGAATCTTCACAGTCGCCAACCAAAAGGGTGGGGTCGGAAAGACCACAACTACGGTAAATATCGCCGCCGCCCTTTCAATGGGAGGGCTACGAACCCTGGTAATCGATTTAGATCCACAAGGCAACGCCAGTACCGCACTGGGTGTGCCACACCGTGATACCGCCGGAATTTACGAGGTATTGATGGGCGATGAGTCGATCACATCTGTAATTCAAAAAGTCGCAGGATTTCCTTCATTAGATTGCATCCCATCTAATTCATCACTGGCAAATGCTGAAGTTAACTTAGTTTCAATGGTTGCAAGAGAACTTAGGTTAAAAGAAGCGCTTGAAGAGATTTCACCAAATTACGATTATATTTTTATCGATTGCCCACCATCACTTGGTTTATTAACAATTAACGCACTTGCTGCCGTGCGCGAACTATTGATTCCAATCCAAACAGAGTATTACGCGCTCGAAGGTTTATCACAACTACTTGAAACATATGGGATAGTTAAAAAGAGACTTAACGCTAACTTAGATCTATCAACAATTGTTTTGACAATGTTTGATGGTCGAACACGTTTATCAAATGATGTTGCGGCAAATGTTCGCACGCACTTTCCTAAAGAGTTAATTGATATTCCTATTCCTCGCGCGGTGCGAGTTTCTGAAGCGCCTTCATATAACCAAACGGTAATGACTTACGATCCTTTATCTCCAGGTGCAATTGCCTATATGCAGGTAGCGCGCGAAATTGCAGAACGCGGCAAACCGAAAGATGAAATCAAATTTGATTCAAATGTAGTAAATATCAATTACAAACGCGATGGAGAGATTGCATGAGTGCAAAGCGGGGCGGGCTCGGAACAAATCTAGATTCACTAATTCCTACCTCGCTAACGGTCGCCGGAAATGAAGTTGCACAACAGAACGAAGTCTCAATCACTGCGATTTCACCAAACCCTCGCCAACCACGTTTGGTATTTGATGAAAGTGCGCTAAGTGAGTTAACTGCATCTATAAAAGAGATCGGTATTTTGCAACCTCCAGTTGTTCGTCAAACTTCACCAGGTAAATATGAATTGATTATGGGAGAGCGCCGCTTCCGCGCCGCAATCGCTGCAGGATTAAAGAGCATTCCGGTAATTATTCGACAAACTCCAGATAACGAACTTTTACGCGAGGCGCTGATTGAAAATATCCATCGCAGCCAACTAAACCCACTTGAAGAAGGCGCTGCGTACTCACAACTGCTCACCGACTTTAATTGCACACACGATGAGTTAGCAACAAAGCTCGGCAGATCTCGCCCATTGATTTCAAATACCATCCGTTTGTTAAATCTACCGATAACCGTGCAACGCAAGGTAGCCGCAGGTGTAATTTCGGCAGGACATGCCCGCGCGCTGCTGGGGCTGACCGATGAAGCTGAGATAGAGAAGTTAGCCAATCGAATAGTTGCAGAAGGCTTAAGCGTTAGAGCCACCGAAGAAGCGGTCGCAATTCATTCTCCTAAGAAGAAGCCAGCCACAGGAAAATCAGGAAAGAGTGGAGCCAGCGGTGAAACTCTGGCCGCCGCAGAATTGCTTAGCGATTATTTAGATACGCGCGTAAGCGTTCAAGGAGTTAGCGGCAAAGGAAAGATTGTTATTGAATTTGCCGGGCGCGAAGATTTACAGCGAATCGTTGATTTAATTGAAGGTAAATAAAGTTATTTAAGTTCAGTGCCGCGGCGCGACATCTCTTGCTTAACAATTCCACCTAGCGCTTTAACGCCCTCACGGATGCGCTCAGGGGTTGGGTGGCAATATGACAAACGCATCGACCAAGAGCCGAAACCATCTGCATAAAAGGCGGTTCCTGGTACGTAAGCAACTTTGGCAACGATCGCCTTTGGCATCATCGCTTTAGTATCAATTTCCGGCGGCAAATTAACCCAAACATAGAAACCACCGCCTGGCTTAGTCCAGGTCGCTTCTTTAGGGAAATACTCTTCAAGTGATTCCAACATTGCATCACGACGGACCTTGTATAACTCGCAGAAAGAGGCGATCTGATCGCGCCAAGGTTGTTCTGCCAAATAACTAGAAATTGTTAACTGGGTAAAGTTTGAGGGGCAGAGAATTGAAGATTCAGATGCGATAACCAACTTATCCTTAAGCGATGGCGGCACTAGCGCCCAACCGATACGTAGCCCTGATGCGATTGTCTTAGAGAAAGAACCTAGATAAATAACGTTTTCAGAATCTTCTGCACGCATCGCATTTGGTGATGGTCGCTCAAATCCCAAGAGACCGTAAGGATTATCTTCGACGACAAATATGCTTTCCTCACGACAGATCGCGAGGATTTCAGTTCTGCGATCTGCAGGCAGCAATACCCCAGTCGGATTTTGATAATTTGGAATTAAGTACAAGAACTTAATTTTGCGACCGGCTGCGCGCACGGATTTAATTGCAGCGCGCAGTGAATCTGGAACCAATCCATCCGTATCTATTTCAACATGAACTACAGATGCTTCATATTGTCTAAATGTTCCAAGAGCTCCAACATAAGAAGGGGCTTCTACAAGCACAACATCGCCTGGATCAATAAATATCCTTGAGATTAAATCAAGGGCTTGTTGAGAACCAGTTGTCACAACAATGTCATCGGGATTAGCGCGGATTCCTTCAAGAGCCATAACATCGCAGATTTGTTCGCGAAGTTTTGGATGGCCTTGCCCGCTGCCATACTGAAGCGCTTCTGCCCCATTATTTAAAATTAATTGATTTACCACCCCAGCCATCATCTCCATAGGTAGCGCGGAGAGATTTGGCATACCGCCGGCCAATGAAACAATTTCAGGACGAGAAGCAACAGCAAAAAGTGATCGAATTTCGGAAGGCAACATTCCGGCGGCGCGCGTGGCAAAGCGTTGCTCTAGATGTTGCGGAGCACCTGTTTGATGACGGACCGAGACTTCAGACATAAGCGCAAGTCTCCCACATACGCCCAAATAAGGGCGAACCCATTAAATCTAACGACGAATCCCTGCGCTACGTAGGTCAGATAAACGTAGCGTTCCTGTCTTTGCATCATCTTCAGCCGATAGATAAAGGCGTTGAATCGCGATAATAAATGCCTCAGCCAAAGTGTCACGGAAATCAGGACGAGCTAAGCGAGCGGCATCGCCTTCATTTGTGAGGTATCCCAAATCAACACGTACCGCCGGCGCCTGGGTAAGACGGAGCAGGTCCCAAGTTTTGGCATGAGTTCTACAATTTAATAGATCGGTACGCGCACATATTTCGCGCTGAACAAGAGATGCAAACCTTTCACCTACTATCGAATGAACCCCGTGAGCATCACTTCCATAAAAATAGGTAGATACCCCATGGGCCGACGAATTCTTATGGCTATCAGCGTGAAGTGAAATTACAAGGTCTGCGCTATTTTTATTAGAGAAAGAGATAATCTCGGCTTCAGTAAGAACATTTCGCGGTCCCCTTGTAAGAAAGACGCTAGCGCCAAGTGCCAGCAAACGACCTTCTAAACGTTGTGCGATGTCATAAACAATTTCTGCTTCTAAATCACCAAACGCTGGATCGATCACAATTACTTTATTAGCAAGTGCGGGACCACGATTTCTTTGAGTCGCGCTCTCGCGCATTTGTGTAGGTGCGCCCCCAGAGACAATTTTTGTTAAGCGAATCAAGGCGATAATTGTGGCTGGCCCACACTTACCATCAACTTTTATACCAACAGATTTTTGAAAGTCTTTAACGGCGGATTCTGTACGAGGACCAAAAATACCGTCGACTCGACCAGCGTTAAATCCCATTTCAGTTAAACGAGCTTGCAGCGCGGCGACATCATCTCCACGCATCATTGGGGAGGGTTGCAAGTTGAGTGAGCGATCGCCTAACTTCCAGCGCGCTTCTTCCAGCGCGCGCTGAGTAGAGTCATTTAATTCACCCGTGACATGAAGTCCACGTTCTTGTTGAAAAGAACGGATCTCATCAGGAGATAGTTCTTTCATGATTTATCTAACGCAACAAATTTATTAGATGAAAGCTGCTAGCTCTTTAAGAAGAGCTGGTTTTGGTTTGGCGCCGATAATGGTCTTTACTACCTCACCATTTACATAGACATTTAACATCGGGATTGAGGTAACTCCATACTTAATTGCAATCGCAGACTCTTCATCGGTATTTAACTTTACGATAGTGAGCTTTTCACCGTGCTCATTGGAAATCTCATCCAAAATTGGCCCGACTGCGCGGCAAGGGCCACACCATTCAGCCCAAAAATCAACAAGTACTGGCTTGCTGCTCTTTAGAACCACTTCATCGAAGTTGGCCGCTGTGACTTTACCTGCGCTCATCTTTACTCCTTTTATCGGTTAACTATAAAAATCTAATATTTCGAAGCCTACTAGTGTGAAAGAAACTTTTCAGCGTCAAGAGCCGCCTGGCAGCCCGAGCCCGCAGCGGTTATCGCTTGGCGGTAGGTGAAATCAACTAGATCTCCACAAGCGAAGACCCCCTTGAGGTTGGTGCGGGTAGATCTACCATCGACCGATACATAACCTTCCTCGTTGAGGGTTACTTGTGAAGCAACTAGCTCACTGCGCGGTAGATGGCCAATAGCTACAAAGAGACCAGTGAAATCGCGTTTAGATTCTTCACCGGTGACCGTATTGCGCAACTGCAAACCTTCAACCTTATCTGCACCGAGCACATCAGTTACTTCGGTATTCCATAACATTTCTATCTTTGGATTTGCAAATGCGCGCTCAGCCATAATTTTTGAAGCGCGCAATGAATCGCGGCGGTGGATCAAAACTACCTTAGAAGCAAATTTAGTCAGGAAGGTAGCCTCTTCTACTGCAGAGTCTCCACCGCCGACTACTGCGATTACCTGATCACGGAAGAAGAAACCATCACAAGTTGCACACCAAGAAACACCACGACCCGATAAACGCTTTTCGTTGGTTAGACCAATCTCTTTATATGCCGAACCCATCGCCAAAATAACTGCTTTAGCTTGTACGGTGTTTCCAGAACCGTCTTTGATTATCTTTATATCGCCAGATAAATCCATCTCAACGACGTCATCAGTTATAAGCTCTGCCCCGAAACGCTTGGATTGCTTACGCATACTGTCCATCAAATCTGGACCCATTACTGCTTCGACAAAACCAGGAAAATTCTCCACCTCGGTGGTATTCATCAACGCTCCACCTGCAGTTACAGACCCTTCATAGACAATTGGGTCCAACTGCGCGCGCGCAGCATAAATCGCAGCGGTATACCCGGCCGGACCAGATCCAACGATTACGAGATTTTTTACCATGTGCTTAGCGTATCCACTTTTAATTATTTTTCGCGCGATGACTTACGCTTTCGCAACAGTGAGATTGCAAACTCTTTAAGGGTAGCGATTTCGGTGATTTTAAATAGGTGAGCCATTAATAAGAAACCAGCTCCGCTACCTACGAGGACTAAAACCAACCTAAAGATACCGACTATTGGCCTCGCATCATCGCTTATCCAACCAAGAAAATAGGCCAAGGCGAAGAAGGGGAGCATTGATATGAAGGAAGCTAAATACAAACGAAAATGCTGGCCTACAAATTGTGAGTACTGGAACTTTCCAACATGCTTACTCAGAAGTGCAATTGTTACAAATAAGCCAAATATGTAACTGATTGCGAAAGCCAATCCAAGCCCAATGGTAACAAGATCACTCTTTAAGGTGGCTAAGAAGAGATAAGAAAGGGCAGATGAAATTATATTGATTATTAAGATGGAGATAACTTGAGTTCTGGTATCTTCAAACGCATTAAAACCGCGGATCAAAATCAAATTGATTGAGAAGGCAACCAGCCCCAAACTTAGCGCCGAGAGTACGTAACCAATGTATCGAGAATCTTCTAAGGAAATACCAAAGTAGAGCACCTCTGTCATTAAAGAACCAAAGAGCAGAAAAGCAACAGAGCTCGGGACTGTAACAACACCACACATTCTAATTGCGCGAATTAACTGCTTTTTAACCTCCAACGTATTCTTTTCAATTGCAAGTTTCGATAAGTGTGGCAAAAGCGCGGTAACAATAGAGATTGTCACAATAGAATACGGCAGCAACATAATGTAATAAGCGCTAGTAAATGGTGTGAAACCAACACCGGTAGCGATTCCAGCCTGCGCGCTTCTGACTGCAGCGCTAGTGGCTACATTTACAGTGACTAGATATCCAAGCTGGGAGATAAGAACGTAAACCAGAGTCCAACCAGCCAATGAGAAAGATTTACCAAGACCGGCAACTCCGAATATTGGCCGCAGGCGAATGCCAGATCGTTTTACCACTGGGATTAAAATTAACGCTTGCACCACGATTCCAAGAGTTGTTCCCCAACCGAGCAGCTGGATCTGTCCATCTGTTATGTTCTCGACCGATATGCTCTGTTGCATAATAAGAACGCCGGCGAAGATAGCTATCACAACTAAATTATTAGCAATTGGAGCCCACATTAATGGGGCAAAAGAGCCACGGGCATTAGCTACCTGCCCGAGCATTGTAAATAGCCCTAAAAAGAATATCTGCGGAAGACAATATCTAGTAAATGCAACCGCGATCTCAAACTCTTTCTCAAAACCAGATGTTGTGAATTCTGGAGCGTAAAGACGGACCAACGCGGGAGCAAAAATCACTCCGATTAAAACGAGAAGCAACAGAATGCCAGAAATAGTAGTAACTAGCCGAGATGCAAAACCATTTCCACCATCTTCATCCGAGAACGATCTAACAAGTTGCGGAACAAAGATTGCAGTTAGCGCACCACCAACCAACAAGTTATATAAAATATTTGGCATTGTATTTGCCACGTTGTAAGAGTCAGCTAATAAGGCGGTACCAAGAACGGCGACCGCTAAAATCGCGCGGAAGAATCCGGTGATTCGGGAGAGAATCGTTCCGATCGCCATAACGCCTGAGGCGCGAAAGAGATCATGGCTCTTCATTTCGCCCCCTTCTAATTCTGCGAATAGTTTGGGCCAGCGCGGCTACAAATAACAGAACCGCCGCGCCGATTGTGAAACCAGTTACCCTCGAATCAAAAAGGGCGACATTAATCGTCAGCCGAGAAGTCGTGCCAATCACCATGTTTTTACTATTGGTAATTTCTGCGACAACCGCTGTTGCTCCAGGTGCGATAACCGTAAAAGGCATTGCTAATTGAGTTCGAGAGTTAGCAGGAATTTGTAGCGCTTCAATACTTGAGACCTGTATGCGCGAATTAACTGGTATAAATTTAATATTTACAACTACCGGAACGCTAAAGTTGTTTATTACTGATACAGGTAATTTTCCATCTCTTGATGCTATTTGATATTTACCGCTAGTAATTCGCAGATTATTTAAAGTCTGTGCCACCGCGGCATCTGCGCTATCTGAAAATATTTGCTGTTGATCTTTATTTAAAGTGGGATTTAGCAGAACAGCTAGTTTGGCGCGCTGGGCCTGCACTTCAGGCGCTTTAACAACTGTAGATAGATTTGTTAAAGCACGGCGGTTTAGGGTGTATTTCTGACGGAGTGAAATACTCAACCCTGACTTACCAGAGCTCCAAATAGCGCTATTTTCTGCCGAAATTCGCCGATTTAAATGAAAGCTAACTCTCTCTAAGCCGTAGGCATCATAAAGTCGGAGTTCACTCGGCGCAATCTTTTTTGCTAAAGCGATAGCAGGATTTCCATAGGGCAAGGCAATTATCTGGTCACCGGAGGTTGCGAGCAGTAAACGCGTTAACCACTCTTTAGCTATTGACTCACCAGCAGGTTCTAAATTATCTGCTAACTCATAACCATTTGCCATATCTGCGATCTGATCTAAAAGCGCCGCATCAATAATCCAAGTGCGAGGTTCAACCCGTTTTTTATTTAACGCCTTCCCCAAAGAACCAGTAGGTAATAAATCGTTTGCCAATTCATCGTTTATAAAAGTTCCATCGAATAATTGATGAGGTTTGCCAACTAGATAAATAACAGAGTTATTGGCGGCAGCAGTTGGGAGGAAGCCAAATAGAAGAAAGATTGTCAAAGAGATAAATTTGAATTTCTTCACTGTGCGCTCAACTCGGTAGCTGCTTCAGTGCGAGCAATCAACTTCTTCTCATCTGGATAGGCCAAGCGTTCTACAATCTCAGATAAAGGAAACCAACCAACCTCATCTACTTCACTCTCTTGTGCAGCAAGTTTGCCGCCAGTTTCACGGAAGAGATAATGATGCACCGTTTTATGGATGCGCTTACCACCGGCCATGAACCAGAAATCAATTACTCCTAGAGATCGTTCAATTGCAGATTCAATTCCCGTCTCCTCAGCAACTTCGCGCAACGCTGCTTGTTCGGGAGTCTCTCCCTCTTCGATATGCCCTTTAGGTAGCGACCATAAAATTCTCTTGCCGGATGAATCCTTATGATCAACACGGCCAATTAAGAGACCATTCTTTCCGCTGTGATCAACCACCAATCCACCCGCTGAAACCTCATCAACTCTTTTGGCATAGTTCTTCGAGGCAGGTTTAGGAGATTTAGCTGCAGAACCGGCAGGTGAAACGGTTCCAGGGGCGGTCGTATCTTTTATAAGTGGGGCGCGATGTGCGGGGCGTTTGCGCCTGCGCTTCTTCCTCGTACCTTCGCTGCCCGCACCAGGTGCCGGGGTCATAGAGCAAGGGTACTGCTCTAATCTTATCTATTGTGACGAGTGCATTAGGAGCCGCAGGAGAAGTTGCGATCGCCTCGCTCATTGAACGAGCGCCTTTGGCGAGTTCACTTGCCCAGAGCTTTGCCGCGCAAGGATTTCGCCTCGCTCTCGTTGGTGGCCCAGTGCGCGATGCGTTGATGGGTCGCCTGGGAAATGATTTAGATTTCACAACAAATGCAAAACCCGAAGAGACAAAGAGAATTTTAAAAAAGTGGGCAGATAATATTTGGGAGACTGGAATCGAATATGGAACCGTTGCAGGCAAGCGCGGCGATACAACAGTTGAAGTAACAACCTATCGAAGCGAAAGTTACGATCCACAAAGCCGTAAACCTGAAGTCATATACGGCGATAATATTTTAGGTGACCTATCCCGACGCGACTTTACAGTTAATGCAATGGCTCTTGAGTTAACAAGCAAAATCCCAGAATTTATCGATCCATACAATGGCTTGACCGATTTAGCGCAGAAGATAATTCGCACACCAACAACAGCAGAAAATTCCTTCTCTGATGACCCACTGCGGATGATGAGAGCTGCGCGCTTTGCAAGCCAATTAGGTTTTGAAATTGCCCCAGATGTTCTGCAAGCTATGAAAGATATGGCGGGAAGAATTTCAATTATTTCAGCAGAGCGAGTGCGCGATGAATTTATCAAGATATTGATGTCAACTAGACCCCGAATCGGAATAACTCTCTTGGTAGAAACCGGCCTTGCCGAAATTGTTCTACCCGAAATTCCAAAGTTGCGGCTAGAAATTGATGAGCACCATCACCACAAAGATGTCTATGAACATTCAATTACCGTTCTGGAGCAAGCGATCACCTTGGAAGATCGCCTCGGTGGACCTAATTTGATTATTCGCTTGGCCGCGCTGTTACACGATATCGGCAAGCCAAAGACGCGCAGCCTAATTGCGGGCGGTGGAGTTTCTTTCCACCACCACGAAATAGTTGGCGCACGATTAGCAAAATCAAGGCTAAAAGCGCTGCGCTTTGATGGCGAGACTATTGATGATGTAGAAACGTTGGTAGCGCTACACCTGCGCTTTCACGGTTATGGAGATGGCGAGTGGACGGATTCTGCTGTGCGCAGATACGTTCGTGATGCTGCAGATTTATTGATTCATCTCCATGTTTTGACTCGCGCAGACTGCACAACGCGCAATTTAAAGAAGGCGGAGCGATTAGCTAAGGTTTATGACAGTCTTGAAGCGCGCATCGATAAATTAATGGAAGAAGAAGAGCTTTCGAAGATTCGCCCTGATTTAGATGGAGCGCAAGTTATGGAGTTACTGCAGATCAAACCTTCGGCTGCAGTAGGCAAAGCTTTAGATTTTCTTTTAGAGCTACGTTTAGAGAATGGGCCCCTTGGTCAAGCGCGCGCCACCGAAGAGCTACTTACTTGGTGGAGCAAAGAAAACTCGTCCCCGAAGTAGCCGCAGCCCCGCAGTTAGATAAAGCGCTGAAACGATTAGCGGAACCAAGAAAGCATCCCCCGAATTAGGAAGCGCTAGCGCGGCAATTACTGCACCTGAAACAATTGCACCATTAACAACCACATCGTAAACAGAAAAAACTCGCCCACGATAAATATCATCGATCTTTGATTGCACTAAGGCGTCATTGGTTACTTTTAAACTCTGGCCAAATAAAGCTGTGGCAAAAGCGGCACAAGCTAAGGTCACAGGTGTGCGGGTAAAGACCCAAAGTACTTGCCATCATCGCAAATCTCATCCAGCGATGTCGCCCCACCTTACTTACTCCATATGGTGCAATAACTGCGCCAACTACAAAACCAAAGGCTGCGATACTAAGAGTAAAACTCAATCCAGCAAGCCCAGCTTCATTATCTGCCGGATCATGAAAAGTATTTCTCTCAAGCAACAAGGCGATCAAAGTAAGCGCGGTCATCCCACCACGGTGCACCGCAATAGCAGCGATGCCGCGAGCAGCATCAATATGTTGGCGCAGAAACTTGATTCCTTCGCGCATCTCAATTAAACCTTGTGAAAAACTGGCGTTCTTAATTTCGTGATCGAGCGGTCCGATCTCACGCTTTTTCAGAGATGCCGCAAAGAGCGCTGCCAAAAGGTAACCGGATGCTCCAAATAAAATAATGTATCCGTCAGCGTAATCTGCCGTTGTTGTGCCATCAAGTAAGCGGCGTAGACCTAGACCAAGACCGCCACCGAGAACCACAAAGACAGAACCTCCCGTTACCGCCAAAGCGTTCGCGGTAATTAGAGATTTACTTTCAATCATCAAAGGTATTCCGGCAGAAAGTCCGGCGAGAATTAAACGGTTAACACCAAATGCCACCAAGACAAATATAGTTAATTCGATCCCGGTCCTACCTTCAAAGATTAAGAGCGAAACCACAGTGAGAGTTAGGGCGCGGGTTAGATTTGCATATGCAATTGCCCGCTGCCTAGAAACGCGATCTAAAATAGTTCCAACGAAGGGGCCAACGATTGAATATGGAAGCAGAACTACTGCAAACGCTAAGGCGGCACTTAAAGCGTCAGCTTGGCGTTCGGGCGAGAAGATAACAAAAGAGGCTAACGCGCTTTGAAAAACACCATCGGTCATTTGACCAGTCCAGCGAACGCGTAACAATCGCGAAAATTTGCGATTTGTTAAAAGTTGCCAAACATTCATAGTTAAAGGGTAGTCGGGCGAAGTACTCAAAGGGGGTTTATCCTTCTCCTACTATGAAATCTAAGAGAGCGTTCATCGATTATTCACTCGATAAGCGCGCCACCTTATTGGCGCTATTTCGTGGGGTTGTCGATGCCTGCGATGCTGATCCATATTTGATTCGGGCAGCTAAATACCACGGCGAGAAAACGTCTCGTAAATGTCCGGTCTGCAAGAAAGATTCATTGGTAGAACTTCGCTACACATTTGGTGATCAATTAGGCCAATTCTCAGGTCGCATTAAGACGGAAATCGAATTACTGGAAATGGAGAAAGAGTTTGGAGAATTTGCCGTCTATATCGTTGAAGTCTGCCGCGACTGCTCCTGGAACCATTTATGCGCTTCCTATCTTCTGGGCGATGGCTCGGAGAGAAAGCCACCCCGTAAGGTGCGCACCCTGGAAGATGAAGATTGGGTTAAAGGGTAACCTTCAGAAATGATCCGCCGCAGGCTTATTCGCGCCGCCATTTTCCTAGCCGGCTTTGGCTTTATCGCTGGGTCAACCCTCTTTGCCTTCGCCTGGTTTACCGTCTCCATTCCGGATCCAAATGCTTATGTAAATAGCCAAGCCACGATTATTCAATATTCAAATGGAGAAGAGATCGGTCGTATCGGCTCGCAGAACCGACAAATTCTCCCGCTTGCAAAAATTCCAATGGATCTGCGCAACGCGGTGATGGCAGCTGAAGATCGCGATTTTTATTCAAATAGGGCATTTAGCGTTACGGGTATCGCCCGCGCGCTAATCAATAATTTAAAGTCAGGAGATCTAACTGGTGAAGGTGGTTCAACGATCACCCAGCAATATGCCAAAACCGCTTTCTTATCTCCGAGCCGGACTATCCAGCGAAAGATTAGAGAGTTAGTAATCTCTTTAAAGTTAGAGAATTCACTTTCAAAAGATCAAATTCTAGAGAATTATCTAAACACTATTTACTTTGGGCGCGGTTCTTATGGTGTGCAAACCGCCGCCCAACAATATTTCAATCGTAACGTCGACCAATTAAATCTCTCTCAAACAGCGGTGATCG
The DNA here is from genome assembly GCA_027731885.1 of Actinomycetota bacterium. Taxonomy (GTDB): domain Bacteria; phylum Actinomycetota; class Actinomycetes; order Nanopelagicales; family Nanopelagicaceae; genus Planktophila. The sequence goes on from JAQCAO010000021.1 coordinate 13,155, forward strand.
CAAGTATTCTGCGCTCGCCCGGATATTACGATCCAGCGCTCTCTAAAGAGAATGAAGAGCGCTTAAAAAATAGATTCCAATATGTAATAAATGGAATGCTCGATAAAGAATGGATCACTCCTGAAGATGCGGCGAAGATGAAATTTCCAGATGTCATCCCCCGCACTACATCTGGTAAATTAAGCGGGCCTAAAGGACATATTGTTGCGGCAGTACAAAAAGATATGGGTAGACTTGGTTTCACCGAAGATCAACTTTTAGTTGGCGGACTTGTAATTAAAACAACTTTAGTTAAACGGGCACAACAATCTGCAGTCGATGCGGTGACAAAGTTGTATCCAAAGAACGCGCCAGATAATTTACGTATCGGCTTAATCGCGATACGTCCTGGTACGGGTGAAATAATTGCGATGTACGGCGGCGCGGATTATTTAGAGCGCCAATTAAACGATGCTACCCAATCGATCGCCTTAGCCGGCTCTACCTTTAAGCCATTTGCCATAATCGCAGCCCTTGAAGCAGGTATTCCGCTGACATCAATGTGGAACGGTGATTCACCACAAATCTTTGACGATTTAGGAAAGCCGTACGAAGTCTCAAATTATGGAGATCAAGGCTGGGGCCAAATAGATTTACTTCAAGCTATGAAATTCTCTATAAATACGGTATTCGTTCCGCTTGGACAGATGGCAGGGCTTGAGAGAGTTGTAGATGTTGCTCGGCGAGCCGGGATTCCTGAATCTGTTGCAATGGTGCCTGCCCCTTCTGTTGTCCTTGGAGTTGCTAGCCCACGGGTAATTGATGTTACAAACGCCTATGCAACTTTTGCAGCGCAAGGTATTTACTCCAAACCTTATTTAATTGCCTCGGTTACTGGACCTAATAAAGGCGTACTTTACGAAGGTCGAACTCAAACCCAAGAAGTATTTTCAAAAGATGTAATGGCGGATCTAACTTATTCACTAAAGAGCGTAGTAAATGGTGGAACAGGTTCTGCAGCATTAGCACTTGGCCGACCAGCCGCTGGAAAGACTGGAACCAGTCAATCAAATGCATCTGCCTGGTTTAGCGCATACACACCACAACTAGCCGCATCGGTTGCTCTCTTCCGTGATAGCGCATCTGAATCGCTAAATGGAATCGGAGGCCTAACTTCTGTGACGGGTGGAACCATCCCAGCGCGAATATGGACCGCATTTATGAAGGGCGCACTTAGGGGGAAACCGATAATGAGTTTTCCAGCGCCTGCAAATGTGGGGGGCCTAGACCCCATTGTTATGACTAGCGGCGGAATACAAACTAGAGCCTTGCCATACTGAGCAAGTGTTACCAATGAAAACCGGAGCGATCATTGCTCTTGTACTTCTTGCCTCACTAATTAGCTTTGTTAAATTCAATAGTTGTGAAAGCTCAAGTTGGGCAACGCCTGATCAATATATACACGCGTGTTATTCAGATATTCCTGCCTTATTTGGCGAGAGAGGCTTATCTAAAGGGGAATGGGCCTATTCAAATGGAGTCGATTCTGTCGAATATCCCGTAATTACCGGCACGATTATGTGGGCGCTTGCCCAAATAACGCCGGGTGGCGAGAATTCGACCACAAATTATTTCTATATAAATGTATTTTTCCTGGCGCTTTTATTTATTTTTCTAGCTTTACTTATCCACAGAATCAGGCCGGAGTACTCATACTTATACATATTAGCGCCCGCCGGAATTGCATCGCTTTATATAAATTGGGATCTGTGGGCGATCATCTCAATGATGATGGCAATTTATTGGTTTGATCGAAAGAAATTAGATTTAAGCGCGCTAGCCCTCGGGATTTCTATCTCTACAAA
>JAQCAO010000022.1 GCA_027731885.1 Actinomycetota bacterium
CCACTCTTGCCAAAATCGAATTCATTCACCATCAGAACGCCTACCAGGGCGACCAAAATTGTTGTTGCTAGCGCAACCTGCTTAGTTAATAAGACATTGGTCTTCGGAACAAAGGCTAACGCTGCGGTTCCTAGTAAAGGCAACAACATGGAAAATGTTAGTAAGTTCATATCCGCTAAATTCATTCCGAGAAAGTTCATTGCGTGACCACCCAAATCGCTGCGATCAGCGCAGCAGCACCAATCAAAATTAGCATTGCATAGCTACGCACAAATCCAGTTTGAGATTTACGAAGCGCAGTACCGGAGCCAACTGCCATCTGGCCGATTCCACGGACTGTTCCATCAACAACTCTCTCATCGACTTTAACCAGAGCCGAAGTAAGCGCTTGCCCGGGACGCATAAACAATGCTTCATTAGCGTCATCTTGCAACAAGTCGCGACGAGCGGCTCGAGTAAAGATCGAAACATTCTCAGGAGCGACTGCATCTATGTCTGAAAGCTGGTATTTGATAACGGCTATAGAAACACCGATAGCGACCATTAAGAGCGCTAGTCCAGAAACAACGATTGGTGGCAGCAACTCTGTGTGCTCGCCATGCTTTTCAAAGAGCGGTTCTAGCCAATGCTTTAGCGCTTCTCCGCGGTAGAGCAGATATCCCGATGCGACTGAACCGATTGCAAGGAGCGACATTGGTATCCACATCAACGCCGGTGATTCGTGCGGATGTTGATTGTCGTCCCAGCGTTTTGGACTGGTGAAGGTCAGGATCATTAGACGCGTCATATAGAAAGCTGTGATGGCTGCACCTAGTAGCGTGATGCTGCCCAAGATTATTCCCTTTGCGCCTCCTGCATTTAGCGCGGTTTCAATAATCTTATCTTTAGAGAAATAACCAGCGAATGGTGGGACTCCAATAATCGCTAGGTAACCGAGACCGAAAGTCACAAAGGTAATCGGCATAAACTTTCGAAGTCCGCCGTACTTGCGCATATTTACTTCATCGTTCATTCCGTGCATCACAGATCCTGCGCCAAGGAACATTCCCGCCTTGAAGAAACCGTGGGTAATCAAATGCATAATTGCATAGGCATAACCAGCAGGCCCCAGGCCAGCGCCCAAGACCATGTAACCGATCTGAGACATTGTGGAAGCAGCGAGTGCTTTCTTAATGTCATCTTTCGCGGTACCGATTATTGCGCCGAAGAGCAAGGTAATTGCGCCAACAATCACGACCAGGAGTTGTGCATTTGGTGCTGCATCAAAAACAAAGTTGGAGCGGACAATTAGGTAAACGCCGGCGGTAACCATCGTTGCTGCGTGAATCAACGCGGATACCGGAGTTGGGCCGGCCATCGCATCGCCAAGCCAAGCTTGCAATGGGAATTGCGCAGACTTACCAACTGCTGCGATCAACAACATAATTCCGATCGCAGTCATTGTTGCTTCAGAGGCAAACTCTGCCTTTTCTTTGACTCCGCTGAAGGAGACTGTGCCGAGGCTAGCGAAGGCGATCATGATTGCAAAGGAGAGGCCCATATCGCCAATACGGTTCATAACAAAGGCTTTTTTGGAGGCGGTTGCGTAGGCAGGCTTCTTATTCCAGAATCCAATTAACAGGTATGAAGCAAGGCCTACGCCTTCCCAGCCAACATAAAGATTTAAGTAAGAGTCACCAAGTACCAACAGCAACATGGAAGCAATGAAGAGATTTAAATAAGCGAAGAAGCGGCGGCGATCAGGATCGTGCGACATATAAGAAATTGAATAGATATGGATCAAGGTACCCACGCCGGTGATCAGAAGAACAAAACAGATGGAAAGCTGATCGAGCAAGAGCGAAGCATCGACGTTGAATGAGCCAACGCTGATCCAAGTAAATAACTTCTGGGTTACTGGGCGAGCTTCAGTCTCGCGACCTAACATTTCAGAGAGTTGGAATAACCCAACTGCAAATGAACCAGCCGAGAGCGCAGTGGCAAGTAAATGTCCCCACTTATCAGCGCGGCGACCCAAGAGCAGAAGCGAAATCGCACCAAATAATGGAAGCGCGATTAAGTAAACGAGACCGCTATTGGTAGCCATATTTATCGCTTCAATAAACTAGCATCATCAATAGATGCTGATCGACGGGATCGATAAATCGTGACGATGATTGCTAGTCCCACAACCACTTCACAAGCGGCTACCACCATTGTAAAGAAGGCAACAACCTGGCCATCAAGAGTTCCGTTGATTCTGGAAAAAGTTACCAAGGCTAGATTCCCAGCGTTTAACATAAGTTCGATACACATAAAGACGACGATCGCATTGCGGCGAACGACTACACCAACTGCACCAATCGTAAATAAAATTGCAGACAAGTAAAGGTAATTATTAATATCCATTACTTCTCCTCCGCAACCGTGGTGTCGACGTTATCGAGCTGGAATTGGCCAGAGTCAATTACATCTCCACGCGCTTTTAGCGTTGCTGAAATTGATGATGGCGCAGGTGTGCCATCTGGAAGAAGTGCTGGTACATCTACTGCATTATGTCGAGCAAAAACTCCGGGACCAGGTAGCCCAGCTGCGCCGGCAAGTGAACCGCTGCGGAAGCGCTTTACCGCTTGTTCGCGCTGGGTTGGTCGAGCATTTGTGCGCTGGTGATGAGCAAGGACCATCGCACCGATTGCCGCGGTGATCAAAAGCGCAGATACAACTTCAAATGGCCAAACATATTTAGAGAAGAGAAGCGCTGCCAGCCCTTGCACATTTCCTGCAGCATTCGCTTCGGCAAGCCCCACAGCTTCTCGTCCCAGCGTTGCGCGCCCCAAAAGTGATACCAACAATCCGCCGAAACCAAGTGCAGCGGTGATTGCAATTGGGCGCAGCCCGGTAATTGTCTCGGTTAGCGAATCTGATGAATCCACGCCAACCAACATAAGAATGAAGAGGAAGAGCATCATTACTGCCCCGGTATAAACAATAATCTGAACCACTCCAAGGAAGACGGCATCTTGGGCGATATAGAAAATTGCCAAAGTGATCATTACCCAAGCAAGTAACAAGGCAGAATGCACTGCTTTCTTTACAAGCAACATGCCAAGAGCTGCGATAACCGAAAGTGGTGCTAAGAACCAGAAGAGCGCAGCCTCAGGTCCTTGAATAGTTAGGAGCGGTTCCATTATTTAGTCTCCTGTGAAGGATGAGCCTCTTTAACATCACCGTTGTAATAATTAGTATCGGTCATTCCTGGATACATTGGATGCGGTGGTGGAATCATTCCAGCACGCAACGGACCAAGTAGATCATCCTTTTCAAAGATCAACTTTCCACGAGTTGAATCTGCAAGCTCGTACTCATTGGTCATTGTGAGTGCGCGAGTTGGACAAGCCTCAATGCAGAGTCCGCAGAAAACGCAGCGCAAGTAATTGATTTGATAAACCTTGCCGTAACGCTCACCCGGAGACATTTGATGATCCGGAGTGTTATCGGCGCCTTCAACGTAAATGGCATCTGCAGGGCAGGCCCACGCGCAGAGTTCGCAACCAATACATTTCTCTAAACCATCGGGGTGGCGATTTAATTGATGGCGCCCGTGGAAACGCTCAGCGGTCTGCTCTTTTACTTCGGGATACTGAACGGTGTTGGGCTTTTTAAACATTGCGCTAAAAGTGACCCAGAAACCCTGTAATTGTGCCCAGAAACTCTTAGCTCCTAGCTGGTCTACCTTCTCGTATGCAATTGCCGTGATATCTACTTCATTAGATTCATGCGGTTGTAGTGAATTTGATTCGTTCTGTTCAGCCACGATCGCCTCCTTGGTTAGAAACGTTGATGGTTGTAATTTCAGATGGAAGCGAAGGAACAGCGAAGTCAGGTGCTGCCGCCTCTGGGTGTTCGATGGAATTGCGCTTCTTCTTGGAGTTCTCAAATGCGGTAGATACTCCGAGAACTAGAAGAACAACAACTCCAGCAAATCCGAATGTGACCAGACGTGATTGGCTAGACGTTGAAATCAAGCGCAATGTGGCGACAACCAGGATCCAAAGTAGTGAGACAGGAATCAAGACTTTCCAACCAAATTGCATGAACTGGTCGTAACGAAGGCGCGGTAGCGTGCCTCGTAACCAGACAAATATAAAGAAGAAGAAGAGAACTTTAATAAAGAACCAGAAAAGCGTGAACCAACCGCTGAGCCATTGTTCGGTAAAGCCAAGTCCAGGGAAGGCGTGGTAACCACCAAGGAATAACGTTGTTGCCAGAGCAGAAACTGCAATGATATTTATATATTCAGCTAGGAAAAATAGCGCGAATTTCAGCGATGAGTATTCAGTATGGAAGCCACCGACCAACTCTCCTTCAGCTTCGGCTAAATCAAATGGTGCACGATTTGTCTCGCCAACCATTGAGATGGCATAAATAACAAATGCTGGGAAGAGAACTAGCCCGTACCACCAAGTTTCTTGCTGTGCTTGCACGATACTTGAGGTCGACATTGATCCCGCGTAGATAAAGACTGAAACTAAAGAAAGTCCCATTGCAATTTCATAAGAAATAACTTGTGCACTCGAACGCAATCCGCCAAGCAGTGGGTATGTAGATCCGGATGACCAACCCGCCAGAACGATTCCATAAACTCCGAAGGAAGCGGTGGCTAATACATATAACACTCCAACTGGAATATCAGTTAACTGCATTACCGTCTCTTCACCAAAGAAGTTGACTGGGCCAGTTAGCGGCATTACAGCAAAGGCCATAAATGCAGCGGTAACGCTGATGATCGGTGCGATAACGAAGACAATTTTATCTGCCGCCGCCGGAATCAAATCTTCTTTTAGGGCCAGCTTTACGCCATCCGCGAGAGCTTGAATCAGACCAAATTTTCCAACACGGTTAGGGCCAACGCGCATCTGCATGCGAGCCACAATTCGACGCTCGCCCCAAACGGACAAAATGGTTAAGACAACGCAAACTGCGAAGACAATCACCGCTTTGAGGGTAATGATCCAACCTGGATCATCTAGTAATAGATCTGCATTATTCATGCCTTCACCACCGTTACTACATCGCCGTGAACTGCATTTAATGAGATCAAGGTTTGGGTGCCAAATGAATTGCGCGGCACCCAGACAGCGTCATCGTGAATATCTTCAACAAGGGCAGGCAATGAAATCGCACCATAGTTATTTGAGACGCGAAGAATGTCGCCATCCTTAACGCCCAAAGTTTCCGCACGCTTTGGAGATATAACTGCAACTGATTTACGCGCGGTGCCAGCTAAGTTCGCTTCACCCTTTTGCATAGTTCCGAGATCTAGCAAACGGCGCCAAGAAGTCAGCAGCGCTTCATTTCCAGAAATTTTCTTCGCTCCACTCGATTTAACTGGCGTTAACTTTGAACTTGCACCATCCCACTTTCCAAGTGATGCAATTTCTCTCGCTGCTTGCGTAACCGTACCAAGCATTATCGATTCGCCCATTTGATCTGCCAGGGCAGAGAGAATTCGCAGATCTGAACGATTTAGTGAATCAGAGACCGCTGTATCAAAGGCGCGTGGGCGACCTTCCCAGTTAAGGAATGATCCTGACTTTTCAGTTATCGCTGCAACTGGCAGCACCACATCTGCTAAATCTGTAACCACAGATGGCGCGATTTCCAATGAAACAACGAAAGATTTCTTTAGTGCCGCAAGAACTTCGGCGCTATCTGCCATATCAAGTGGATCAACACCACCAACAACAACAGCATCAAGTTCAGCGCGGTTTAACGCGGTAACTATCTCTGGAACAGTGCGACCTGTCGTTGCAGGAAGTGATGGAACTCCCCAGAGAGTTGCAATATCTACACGTGCGGCAGCATCGCTGACCGGACGACCGCCAGGAAGAAGTGCACCTAGCGCTCCAGCTTCGAGGGCTCCGCGTTCTCCTGCGCGACGAGGAATCCAAGCGATCTTTGCTGATGACTTATCGCTTAGTTGTGCAATGGCTGTCAATAAACCAGATGATTCAGAAGCGCGCTCACCAACGAGAATTACGGACTTAGCAGTTAGCGAAAGGCTTTCCACAGCTTCTGCTTCTGCACCTGGTGCGACTTTAATAAAATCAGCCTTTAACTTATCTACACCAATAGAAAGTTTGGTTGCTACAGCGCTTACCTTCAGTGCGCGCTTACGAACCTGCTTATTGATACGTAAGAAAACAATTGGTGACTCTTCTTCTGGCTCGAAACCAACAAGAACAACGTGATCTGCCACATCTATATCGCGATAAGTAGTTTTTGACCCAACAACTTTTGCGGCAAGGACGTCCCGCTCTTCATCTGAAGTTACGCGTGATCGGAAATCAATATCATTTGTGCCAAGTGCGATGCGCGCAAATTTGCTGTAACCGTAAGCATCTTCTGTTGTCGCACGACCTCCGACCAGAACAGCAGCGCGCTTACCCTTTAGCCCAGCAGCTGCAGCAGCTAGCGCTTCAGGCCAAGATGCAGGAGCAAGCACTCCATCAACGCCACGGACCAATGGAGTCGTTAAACGATCAATCGCTGTTACATATTTAAATGCCCACCGGCCCTTATCGCAGTTCCATTCTTCATTTACTGATGCATCATCTCCCGCAAGGCGTCGCAGGGTCTTGCCACGGCGAACATCGGTGCGCATATCGCAGCCTGATGCGCAGTGCTCGCAAGCAGATGGAGTTGAAACTAAATCAAATGGACGGGCGCGGAAACGGTAGGTGGCTCCAGTTAAAGCACCGACTGGACAGATCTGCACAGTGTTTCCTGAGAAATAAGATTCGAATGGTTGGTTCTCGTAAATACCAACTTGTTGCAGTGCCCCGCGTTCATTAAGCGTTATAAATGGATCACCCGCGATTTGATCAGAGAAGCGGGTACAACGTGCGCAAAGTACGCAACGCTCACGATCTAGAAGCACTTGTGAAGAGATAGCAACCGGCTTCTCAAAGGTGCGCTTTACGCCTTCGAAACGAGTTTCTCCATTGCCCGTGCTCATCGCTTGGTTCTGCAACGGACACTCGCCGCCCTTGTCGCAGACCGGGCAATCAAGTGGGTGGTTTACAAGTAGAAGTTCCATCACGCCGCGTTGTGCTTTTTCAGCAACCGCAGAAGTTAGCTGGGTCTTAACAATCATGTTTGGTTCAACTGGAATTGTGCAAGAAGCTTGTGGCTTAGGAAAGGCGCGGCCATTGATTTCAATATCAACTAAACATTGGCGGCAAGCACCGACAGGATCTAAAAGCGGGTGGTCGCAGAAGCGCGGAATTTGAATTCCCAGTTTCTCTGCGGCGCGAATTACTAGAGTTCCTTTAGGGACGCTAACTTCAAAACCGTCGATTACAACGGTAATGAGTTCTACCGCTTGGGTTGTTGGATTCTCTTGAGTCGTTGTCATTACGCGTTCGCTCCAGAAAAGAGCGTGGATTTAACTGGATCGAATGGGCAGCCGCCATTTGTTAAGTGAGCGATGTATTCGTCACGGAAATATTTGATCGATGATGTGATTGGGCTGGTTGCGCCATCACCAAGTGCGCAGAAGGAGCGGCCCATAATGTTGTCACATAGATCTAGCAACTTCGCTAGATCATCTTCGGTGCCGACGCCGTTTTCAAGATCGCGCAGGATTTGTACCAGCCACCAAGTCCCTTCGCGACAAGGTGTGCACTTACCGCAGGATTCGTGCTTATAAAATTCGGTCCAACGCAATACTGCGCGAACAACGCAAGTTGTTTCATCGAAAATCTGGAGCGCCTTTGTGCCCAACATAGAACCGGCAGCGGCAACGCCTTCGTAATCCAGTGGTGTATCTAAATGTGCATCTGTAAATAGCGGTGTTGAAGATCCGCCTGGAGTCCAAAACTTTAATTTGTGGCCAGCGCGGATTCCGCCAGATAGTTCCAGAATTTCTCGCAAGGTAATTCCGAGAGGAGCTTCAAATTGGCCAGGATTTTTTACATGGCCAGAGAGTGAATAAAGAGTTGTTCCCTTTGATTTTTCAGTACCCATTGCTTGATACCACTCAGCGCCATTTGCAATAATCGCAGGAACAGATGAAATTGATTCGACGTTATTTACAACTGTTGGACGTGCATATAAACCTGCGATCGCAGGAAATGGTGGGCGCAAACGTGGTTGCCCGCGGAATCCTTCAAGTGAATCCAAAAGCGCAGTCTCTTCACCGCAGATATAAGCGCCTGCTCCAACGTGCAGAACGACATCAATACCTTTACCAAGATGGCCGGCTTTGTAAGCATCTTCAATCGCTTGATTTAAACGGCGCACCACGTGGGTTACTTCACCGCGGATATATATAAAGGCATGCTTTGCACGAATGGCGTGACAAGCGATGATGCAACCTTCGATCAATACATGCGGGTTCGCCATCAAGAGCGGCGTATCTTTGCAAGTACCTGGCTCTGATTCATCGGCATTAACAACTAGGTAATGCTCCTTTTCATCGCCTTGTGGAATAAATCCCCACTTCATTCCAGTTGGGAATCCGGCGCCACCGCGACCGCGCAGACCTGAATCCTTTACCAGTTGAATAACCGCATCTGGATCCATCGCAAGTGCTTTAGCAGATGCTTTATATCCACCGTGACGGGTGTATGCCGCAATCGTGAATGAATCTTTCTCATCCCAATGTGCAGAAAGTACTGGAGCTAGTTTTGTCATTACTTTCCCTCTTTCGAAAGTTTTAGCCCAAGAAGTGTTGGTGCTCCGGCTTGCAATCCTTCATTAGCTTTTCCGTCATTAATTCCGGCGAGTACCGCAGATGCTTCTTTCCAAGTAACAAGTGAATTAGGCCCACGAGTTGGTGGCTTCGGTGTTCCCTTGCGCATTGAATCAACTAACTCTTTTGCAGATGAAACATCTTGGTTATCGTAAAATTCCCAGTTAGCCATTACGACTGGTGCGTAATCACAAGCAGCGTTGCATTCGATATGTTCGAGTGAAACTTTGCCATCAGCAGTTACGCCATCATTTTCAACGCCGAGGTGGTCTTTAAGCGCTGCAAATATCGCATCTCCGCCCATTACTGCGCACAAGGTATTTGTGCAGACGCCAACGTGATATTCGCCGACGGGCTTGCGCTTGTACTGGGTGTAGAAAGTTGCGACAGCAGAAACTTCGGCAGTTTCTAACGTTAGTAATTTAGCTATCAATTCAATGCCTTCATTTGTCACATACCCAGCAAGTGATTGCACGTAGTGAAGTAAGGGCATGATTGCAGAACGACTGCGTGGATAGCGCTTGATGATCGCATCCATAACCTGTAATTGATCTGGTGTGTAAGCCATTAGCGGTCAACGCCTCCCATCACAGGATCGATCGAAGCAACTGCGCCGATAATGTCAGCGACCATTGAGCCTTCGCACATTGCAGAAGTTGCTTGCAAGTTATTGAAAGATGGTTCACGGAAGTGAACGCGATATGGGCGCGTGCCACCATCAGAGACGCAATGTGCACCTAGTTCACCACGTGGTGATTCAACCGCTGCATAAACTTGTCCGGCAGGAACGCGAAAACCTTCAGTAACTAACTTGAAGTGGTGGATCAAAGACTCCATTGAAGTGCCCATAATTTCGCGGATATGATTTAACGAATTACCCATTCCGTCAGCGCCGATAGCTAGTTGTGCCGGCCATGCGATCTTCTTATCGGCAACCATCACTGGCGCACCTTCAAGTGATTTCAGTTTCTCCGCACATTGTTCAATGATTCGTAGTGATTGTTCTAGTTCATTAATACGAATTAAGAAACGACCATAAACATCGCAGGTATCGGCTGTGACAACATCAAATTTATAATTTTCATATCCTGAGTAAGGTTGAATCTTGCGTAGATCAAGTGGCAGACCAGTTGCGCGGATTACTGGACCTGTAACTCCGAGAGTTGTGGCACCAGCAAGATCTAAGTAACCAATCCCTTGGGTGCGCTTCATCCAGATGCTGTTGCCAACAAGCAACTTTTCATTATCTTTAAAGCTGTGGCGAAGATCTTTAACTGTTGCCAAGATCTTGTCGACCGCGCCAACAGGAAGATCCTGGGCTACTCCACCTGGGCGGATATAGGCCATATTCATACGTAGACCAGAGATAAATTCAAAGATATCTAGGACTTTTTCACGTTCGCGGAAGCAGAAGATCATCGGTGAGAGCGCACCGAGTTCTAACGCACCAGTGCCCAGAGCAACCATATGTGAAGAAATCCGGTTGAACTCCATCATCATCACGCGAATAACATTTGCTTTTTCCGGAACATCATTTGTGATGCCAAGGAGTTTTTCAACGCCTAAGCAATAAGCCGCTTCATTAAAGAGTGGAGCTAAGTAATCCATACGGGTTACAAAAGTTGTTCCCTGTGTCCAGTTACGGAATTCAATATTCTTTTCAATTCCAGTGTGCAAATAACCAATTCCGCAGCGGACCTCAGTAACAGTTTCACCTTCGAGTTCCAGAACCAAGCGAAGCACACCGTGAGTTGATGGGTGCTGTGGACCCATATTTACAACAACGCGTTCTTCTTTAGCCTGTCCAATTTCCGTGACAAGTGAATCCCAATCGCCTCCGGTTACTGAAAAGACTGTGCCTTCGGTGGTCTCACGAGATGATGCATATGGATCTGCGTATGTACTCACTTGTATGACCTCCGTTCTGATGGAGGTGGTGTTACAGCGCCTTTATATTCCACACCGATTCCGCCAAGTGCGTAATCCTTACGTTGTGGATGTCCTTGCCAGTCATCTGGCATCAAGATTCTTGTTAAACCAGGATGTCCGTCAAAGATGATTCCGAACATGTCATAAGTTTCGCGTTCATTCCAGTTTGATCCGCCCCATACTTCAACAAGAGATGGAATGTGTGGATCGGTATCTGGCACTGAAACTTCGAGGCGGATACGTTGATTATTTGTTACCGATAGCAAGTGATAAACTGCATGCAGTTCGCGATTCTTATCATCTGGATAGTGAACACCAGATACGCCCATAGACATTTCAAATTTCAATTTATCGCGCAGAATTAGCGCAACCTCAACTAAACGATCGCGCTTAATGTGAAGGGTTAATTCACCGCGATCAACGACAACTCTTTCAATTGCATCAGCAAAATCAGGATATGCGCGCTCTAAATCATCGGCTACCTGGTCAAAATAACCACCAAATGGGCGCTGTGCTGAGCCTGCGCTAACTTCGCTGCGAACTAAGCCGCCGTAACCTGAGGTATCCCCGGTTCCGTGCGCGCCAAACATGCCCTGTTTATCTTCAGGTTGATCTTGGGACATTTAAGCCAACAACCCCTTCAACTGGTGGGTTGGAAGAGCGGCCATAGCTGCAGCTTCAACTTCTTTAATAACTTTTTCGCGGTTAGGTCCGAGTTTTTCATCGTAAATCTGATCATGCAATTTAAGAATTGCATCCATCAACATCTCTGGACGTGGTGGGCAACCTGGCAGGTAAATATCAACTGGTACAACGTGATCAACGCCTTGCACGATCGCATAATTATTAAACATTCCGCCTGATGAAGCACAGGCACCCATTGCAATAACCCACTTTGGCGCTGCCATTTGATCATAAATCTGGCGAAGAACTGGGGCCATCTTATTTGAAACGCGACCGGCAACGATCATTAAATCTGCTTGACGTGGAGATGCCCGGAAAACTTCCATTCCAAAACGGGCGAGATCATAACGACCCGCACCCGCTGCCATCATTTCGATCGCACAACATGCCAAGCCAAAAGTCGCTGGCCACAATGAGTTCTTACGCATATAACCAGCGAGTTTTTCAACTGATGTTAAAACAATTCCGCTAGGTAACTTCTCTTCTAATCCCATTCGAGGCCTCCGCGACGCCATACATAAGCAAATGCAATACCGATAGTTGCGATGAAGATCGCCATTTCAACCAAACCAAATAGTCCGAGTTGATCGAAGGAGACGGCCCACGGATAAAGGAAGACAATTTCAATATCGAAGATAATAAATAACATTGCAGTTAAAAAGTATTTAACTGGGAAGCGACCACCTTGCACTGCTTGCGGTGAAGGCTCAATTCCGCACTCGTAAGCTTCCGACTTGGCGCGGTTGTAACGCGCTGGGCCGGTAACTGCCGCTGCCACGAGAGAGAAAACGGCGAACCCAAAGCCAACTGCGGCAATAGCCAGAATCGGAATGTATGGATTTGAACTCACAGGCGAAATCCTAAGGCGGGCATGGGGGTGGTGGTGACCGTTACGCCTTGATGGCCATGTGAACTGCAACAACCCCATAGGTTAAATTGCTCCAGCCGACTTGGGTCCAGCCAGCGGCGGTGATCTTGGCGGCGAGCGCGCTCTGATTTGGCCAGGCGCGAATCGATTCGGCTAGATAAATATAGGCATCCGGGTTTGACGAGCTCTTCTTGGCAATCGCCGGCAGGGCGCGCATCAGGTAATTGGTGTAAATCTTGCGGAAAGGGGCCCAAGTCGGGCTGGAGAACTCGGCGATAACGATCCGGCCGCCCTTTCTCGTTACTCGCAGCGCCTCGCGGAGGGCTTTATCGGTATCTGAGGTATTGCGTAGACCAAAAGAGATGGTCACAACATCAAATTGACCATCACCGAAAGGCAGATTTAAAGCATCGGCGAAGGTAAAGGGCAGGTGCGGGCGGACTTTGCGACCGGCAGCGAGCATTCCTTGTGAAAAATCGGCTGGAATCACATCGGCCCCTGCCGCAGCCAAGGGTTCTGAGCTGGAACCGGTTCCGGCAGCAAGGTCGAGGATCTTCATCCCAGGTTTTGGAGCAATGATCGCGGTCGTTGCCCGGCGCCATCTCTTGGTCTGGCCCAGACTCAATAAATCGTTGACCAGGTCGTACCGCTTGGCGACGCCATCGAACATTGCCGCGACCTCATCTGGGTTCTTATCCATATTTGCGCGCGACATGAGGCAAGTCTCTCGCAAGAGTAGGCTCATCCACAACTTAAAGGCGATTTAGGGAGAACTCGATGTCGATCTCAACTGGCTCACTTCGCGCGACGGTATTTCCACACAGTACTGCGCTGACCCACGCCAGCTTTATCGTCGGCGGAACCTTATTTATTACCGCGCTCGCTCAAATCGCAATCCCAGTTCCGGGGTCTCCAGTACCCGTCACGGGACAAACGCTGGCTGTTTATTTGATCGGTACCACTTTCGGTGCGCGACTTGGTTTTGCAACATTTGCGACATATCTATTAGCCGGAATCGCAGGCGCACCAGTTTTTGCACCTGCCGCAACTCAAGGTTTAGCTCGTCTAACTGGTGCAACCGGGGGATATCTAATCGGAATGTTGGTTGCCGTTTTGGTTCTTGGTGCGCTCGCAGATCGTAAAGCAGATCAAAAGTTTAAAACATCTTTTCCTGCCCTAATTTTAGGTAGCGTAATTGTCTTCGCCTTTGGTTTGATCTGGCTAAACGTTTCGCTCAATTTAACCTGGGCGCAGACAATCAGCGCAGGTTTAGCTCCATTTATCGTTGGCGAAGTTATCAAGATTGCAATCACTGCCACTTCTCTTCCACTTATCTGGCGAAAAATTTCAAAGAAGTTATCGCGCTAAAGTAAATTCTTATGCCTTCCCTTATTCCAGTAACTTCTGCGCGCCTTGGCGATCACTTACCTTTGTTGGAGCTGCTGCCAGATAGCGCGCCTTTAACTTGGGTCCGTGGTGGTGATGGTTTAGTTGGTTGGGGTGTTTATGCATCAACTGTTGTAAAAGGTGTAAATCGTTTTACAGATGCGCGCACTTGGTGGCACCAACAGCTAGAAAAATTTGCGGTAGCTGATTCAGTTCATGCCAGCGGAACCGGACCGATTCTCTTCACCTCTTTCTCCTTTGATCAAGATGAAGATTCAGTACTAGTAATCCCCCAGATTGTCGTTGGAATGCGCAATGGCAGCTCATGGATCACCTGGATTGGCGATCAACCACAGCCATCTCTTTTAGAAGAAATTCCCCTGCTTCAAGATGCCGAATTTAACTGGGGCGATGGATCTTTATCGCCGGCAGAATGGCAAGTGCGAGTCGCTCAAGCGATTAAAGAGATTGAGAACTCGAGCCTTGAGAAAGTAGTACTGGCACGCGATTTAAAGATAAACTCTCATCGCCCAATCGATGCGCGAAAAATCCTGCGCAATTTAAGCCTTGAATACCCTTCCACTTGGATCTTCTCAGTCGATGGCCTAGTCGGAGCAACCCCAGAACTTTTGCTGCGGCTATCGCGCGGCATGGTTACATCACGCGTTCTTGCCGGCACTATTAGCAAAACAGGTGATGATGAGAAAGATTTAGCGTTAGCCGCATCCCTTGCAAGATCATCTAAAGATCTCGAAGAGCACGAATATGCAGTTCGTTCCGTTGCCGATGCACTCGATTCTTTCTGCACATCCACTAACGTTCCCGAATCTCCTTTTGTATTGCACTTAGCAAATGTTATGCATCTTGCAACCGATGTAACAGGTGCGCTAATTGAAAGCAAGAAAAGTGTTGATGCGTTTACTATTTTAGAGAAGTTGCACCCATCGGCCGCTGTCTGCGGCACGCCAACTGATATCGCTGCTGATTTAATCAAGCGAATAGAAGGTATGTCGCGCGGACGTTATGCCGGCCCCGTCGGATGGCTAGATGCCCGCGGTGATGGAGAGTTGGGTATCGCTCTGCGATGTGGCCAGATTACAGATAAGGAAATTCAAATTTTCGCTGGTTGTGGGATTGTTGCCGGATCTAACCCAGAGAAAGAGTTAAGTGAAAGTAGCGCAAAATTTGCACCCATGCGTAGCGCACTGAGTTAAATTGAATCCATTTTGGCGTAAAGGTTTTTAATTAAATCAGCATTTGCTTCTCTATTTGGAACATCACAGACGACCAC